>NZ_JBSFLZ010000069.1:0-35880 GCF_053599315.1 Saccharopolyspora sp. NPDC000995 | reverse complement strand
CGACCGTGGTCGTGAGTGTGAAACCGGGCTCCAGCACGGTTTCGCACTCACGACCTCTCAGCCCTGCTTCAGGCGTGTGGTGAACGATGTCCACTGCTCGGGGGTGAACAGGAGCGTGCCGCCGTCGCGGTCCTTGGTGTCTCGCACGCCGACCGCACCGGCCGCTACCGCGACCTCCACACAGTGGGCGTTGCTGGCGCTACGACGGGACTTTCGCCAGCGTGCGTCGCTCAAGCGCTGGTCGGAGTGGAAAATGCTCATGTTTTAACTGTAGCTATCGTGGCAGCTCTGTCGAGATTTTCTTAATGAGTGCACGGGAATCCTCGCGGTTGAGCGCTGCCTGAGTAGCGGTCGCGTGGGCGATGGAGTATTCCCGGACGGTCATGGGATCGATGATCAGGTGGGTTGACGTCACGGTCTCCTGCCAGAGCACGGTGGGCAACCGGCCGTTCGGGAATGTCATGAGATAGAACGCGGAGCCGCCCATCGCCTCGTGTCCTCTCGATGAGAACGGGACGATGCGCAAATCCAGGGTGTCGGGCAGGCCGTCGATGAGGGCAAGGAGGTGCTCAAGTTGAGCCTTGAGCACCTTCGGCCCGCCGAATCGAGTGGCCGACCGAGGAATACGTCGGCCGCCATCGCCTAGCTTCGAGCTAGGCGCGCCAGACATCGCGGGTGTGCGAACGTGCATGGTTCCGCGCGACCGGCGCGGGTTCCTAGGGTGAATGAGATCGAAGGAGGTCACGGCAGTGGGCAAGGACAAGAACGACGACACGATCGACGGCGGCAAGCACGACGTGGGGCGGGACGGCCAGACCGGCAAGACATCGGATGACATCGACCCGAAGGACTACGAACAGGGCAGCAATTGACCGACGTGGCCGCTCCGGACGGAGTGCGCGGCCTGGTGGCCGAGTTGGACTCGGCGGGCAATCTGCCCGCCGAGGTCCACCTGGCTTTCCTTGCCGCCGCACGGGAATGGTTCATTCCGGGGCGGTTCTGGTATCAGCCCGGCGACGGGGCCGAGGACACGGCGGTGGACCGGGCCACCGACCCGGACCGGTGGCTGTCTGCGGTGTATGCGGACCGGCCGCTGGTGACCCAGTTCGATGACGGGGCGACCGCGTGGCCCGAAATCGGCTACCGTCCGACCAGTTCGGCGTCCATGCCCTCGGTGGTGGCGGGGATGCTGCGGGCGTTGGAGCCCCAGCCCGGGGACGCGGCGCTGGAGATCGGCACCGGGACCGGATGGAACGCGGCTCTGCTGGCCGAGATCGTCGGCGGGTCCGGCCACGTGACCACGGTGGAGATTGACCCGGAGGTGGCCAGTCAAGCGCGGGCGAACCTGCGCACGGCCGGGTATGAGCGGGTGGAGACGATCGAAGGCGACGCAGCGGCCGGACTTGCGGGTGATCGCCAGTTCGATCGGATCATCGCGACCGCTGGTGTCCATCTTGGACAGTTGCCGTACTCGTGGGTTGAGCGCACAATCCCGGGCGGGGTGATCGTCGCCCCGATGCGGGCGGACATGGCGACCGGGCCGCTGGTGCGGTTCGTCGTCGAGGACGGCACGGCGCGCGGACACGCGGTGGAACGGCTAAAAGTGTCCTTTATGGACATGCGATCGCATCGCGTGAGTTCGGCCGATTTCGGGACTATGCGGTGGGATGACGACTCGGCGGACCGGTCGTGGACCGACTTGGCCCCGTGGGTGCCGCTGCTGGCCGATGATCACCGGTGGCCGATCGCGGTAGCGCTGCCGGGCTGCCGTTACGACGTGTGGGAGGCCAGCGAGGACCGGCCGGGGGTGGCGTGGCTGGTCGATCCGTTGTCGGGGTCGTGGGCCAGCGTGGTCCCCGAGGGGGAGCGGTTCCGGGTCCGCCAAGTCGGGCCGCGCCGGTTGTGGAATGCCGCCGAGGCGGCCTACCGGTGGTGGGTCGAACGCGGCGAGCCGCCGTTGTCGGCGTGGGAGTGGACCATCACCCCGGACCGGCAGAGCGTCACCCTGCCGCCCGATTCCGGCCGCTGAGAACGGCCGTGTTCGCCGCGATGCCGCTCAGGCTCGGGGCGTGTCGTGTTGTTGGCGGTGCCGTGCTGCCAGCACAGGGCCGCGTGAAGCCGCTGTATGACGTGTTCGTCATCGGCCTCGGTCGGGTCGTCGCCTACGGGTAGCCACTCCTCGGCGACCGGGCGGCCGTTCACGGTGGATCAGCATCCCGGGGTAGGCGAGCAGTTCCCCGCCGAGGTCCACGGTGCGGGTGCTTCCGTGTGAGGTCCACCGCGGACCAGGCACGCGGCGGAAGTGAAGCCTTAGGACACGGGCTCACCTGGTCTTTCGTGCGTATTGCGGGCTAGGTCTCCTGTAAGTCGCAGAGCTCAGCGGCGGTGTTACCGGCGGCCTGTTCAAACGAATTCAACACACCTGGTCAGCGTCCGGATCGTCCAGGAGGTCTCGCAGCCGGGCGTCCAGGCGGGTGGCGGCAAAGGCAGAGCGGAGCCCCACGCCGCACGCCTCCGTTGACGCGGGCCTGGAGACACGCTGTGACCAGGCTCAATTGACCGGAAGAAAAATCTTGGACACGAAACCCTTACACTGAGGTGTAACTCCGGCTCCGTCCTCCAGGGAGTTCTCGGTGGTCACCGACCGGCCTGAACCGGCTAACGCAAGTACCCCTACAGACCTTTCCGGCCCTGCTCTCGAACGCGACATCCCCCACGAGGAATGCGGCGTCTTCGGTGTTTGGGCTCCCGGCGAGGAAGTCGCGAAGCTGAGCTTCTACGGCATCTTCGCCCTCCAGCACCGCGGCCAGGAAGCCGCCGGCATCGCCGTCGGCGACGGCTCGCAAGTGCTCGTCTACAAGGATCTAGGCCTGGTCAGCCAGGTGTTCACCGAGCAAACCCTGGCGTCGCTGCGCGGCCACGTCGCCGTCGGGCACGCTCGGTACTCGACCACTGGCGGCGGTAGTTGGGAGAACGCCCAGCCGACGTTTCGCACCACGGCCACCGGCAGCGTGGTGGCCCTGGGCCACAACGGCAACCTGGTCAACACGGCGGAACTGCTGGACCGCCTCGCCGTGGAGGGCGCCGACACCACGGCCAACGCGTCTTCGCCTGCCAATGGCTGCGAGCGCGCCACCAGCGACTCCGACCTGGTGACCGGCCTGCTGGCGGCGCACGCCGCCGACAAGGGCCTAGAACAGGCCGCGATGGAACTGTTCCCCACGGTGCGCGGCGCTTTCTCGATGGTCTTCTGCGACGAGCAAACCCTCTACGCGGTGCGCGACCCGCACGGCGTCCGCCCGCTGGTGCTCGGCCGACTGGAACGCGGCTGGGTGGTGGCCAGCGAGACGGCCGCGCTGGACATCGTCGGCGCGTCGTTCGTCCGCGAGGTCGAGCCGGGCGAGTTGCTGGCCATCGACGGCGACGGACTGCGCTCCCAGCACTTCGCCAGCCCGAAGCCCAAGGGCTGCATCTTCGAGTACGTCTATCTGGCCCGCCCGGACACCACGATCTCGGGCCGTTCGGTGCACGGCACCCGCGTGGAGATCGGCCGCCGGCTCGCCAAGGAACACCCGGTGGACGCCGACCTGGTGATCCCCGTCCCGGAATCGGGTACGCCCGCCGCGATCGGCTACGCCCAGGCCTCCGGCATCCCGTACGGCAACGGCCTGGTCAAGAACTCCTACGTCGGCCGGACCTTCATCCAGCCGTCGCAGACGATCCGCCAGCTCGGCATCCGGCTGAAGCTGAACCCGCTGCGCGAGGTGATCCGCGGCAAGCGCCTGGTCGTGGTGGACGACTCGATCGTCCGCGGCAACACCCAGCGCGCCCTGGTCCGGATGCTGCGCGAGGCCGGCGCGATCGAGGTGCACGTCCGCATCGCATCGCCGCCGGTGAAGTGGCCGTGCTTCTACGGCATCGACTTCGCCTCCCGCGCCGAGCTGATCGCCAACGGCTTGGACATGGACGGGGTGCGCCGCTCGATCGGCGCGGACAGCCTCGGCCACGTGTCGCTGGACAGCCTGGTCGCCGCGACCGAGCAGCCCCGCACCAGGCTGTGCGCGGCCTGTTTCGACGGCGACTACCCGATCCCGCTGCCGGAGGACGCCCGCATCGGCAAGTACCTCCTGGAGGGCATCAACCAGGCAGAACGCGGTATCGCGGGACCGGCCGAACCGGTGCTGCCGAGCAGCTACGGCGCGGCCGACGCGCTGCAGCGGCCCTGACGACCGAACCGTTCCTGCCCCGAGGTTCGCCGTCGGCGCGTAGCGTTGAACGTGCTACACATGCGCGTCCGGCGAATCGCAAACTCGCACCAAGATGTGGAGCCAGTCGTGTCCGAAGACCTGCTCGCAGGGTCTGCCCAGACCGAGAGTCCGAAAGCCACCTACGCCGCAGCGGGCGTGAGCATCGAGGCCGGTGACGAGGCGGTCGAGAAGATCCGCCCGTGGGCGCGGCGAGCGACCCGGCCCGAGGTGATCGGCTCCCTGGGCGGGTTCGCTGGGCTCTTCCAGCTCAAGCTCGACCGCTGGAAGGAGCCGGTGCTGGCGTCCTCGACGGACGGGGTCGGCACTAAGCTCGCCGTCGCGCAGGCGCTGGACGTGCACGACACCGTCGGCATCGACCTGGTCGCGATGGTGGTCGACGACTTGGTGGTCTGCGGTGCCGAGCCGCTGTTCCTGCAGGACTACGTCGCAGTCGGCAAGGTCGTGCCGGACCGGATCGCCGACCTGGTCAAGGGCATCTCGGAGGGCTGCGTGCAGGCCGGCTGCGCGCTGCTGGGCGGGGAGACCGCCGAGCACCCCGGCATGATGGCGCCCGGCGAGTACGACATCTCGGCCACCGGCGTCGGGGTCGTCGAGGCGGACGCGATGCTCGGCCCGGACAAGGTCCGCCCGGGCGACGTAGTGATCGCAATGGGCTCCTCCGGCCTGCACTCCAACGGCTACTCGCTGGCCCGGCACGTGCTGCTGGACATCGCCCGGATGCCGCTGGAGGGCCACGTCGAGGAGTTCGGCCGCACCCTCGGCGAGGAGCTGCTGGAGCCGACCCGGATCTACGCCAAGGACTGCTTGGCGCTGGCCGCCGAGGCGGGCGTGCGGACGTTCGCGCACGTCACCGGCGGTGGCCTGGCGCAGAACCTGGCGCGGGTGATCCCGTCGGGACTGACGGCGGTGCTGGACCGGGGCAGCTGGACGCCAGCGCCGGTGTTCCGGCTGATCGCCCAGCGCGGCCGGGTCGAAGTCGACGAGATGGAGCGCACCTTCAACATGGGAATCGGCATGGTCGCCGTGGTGACCGCCGAAGACGTGGACCGTGCCCTCGCGGTGCTCACGGCCCGCCACGTGCCGGCCTGGGTGCTCGGCGAGATCGCCAAGCAGCCCTCCGTCGAAGGCACCGGTGAGGAAGACCGCGTGGTCCTGCGCGGCAACCACCCGCGCTTCTGATCTCTGCGTTGCAGGCTCGTATTGCGCTGCGGGCAGCGGAACTTCAGGCGACGTCTCGCTGCGGGAACCCCGACGTCATGAATGCCACAATTCACCACGTCGGGGACTAGCCTCGCACGGGAGCCGTCGGGTGGGCACAGCCTGAGAACCCGCGGTGGTGCGGGTTGCAGGTGGGACGAGGCTTCCCCGCGTCGAAGGCGAAGATCGAACCGCGCACGTGAAATCTGTGATCGCGACCGGGAATCCTGACGGGTTCCCGGTCGTTGGACCAATAGCTGGCGTGCGCGCGTGCCCCCGGGCTCCAACTACCGCCTGCTGGGAATACCGTTCGGCTGGAGCCCTGCAGTGCCACCCGCCGAGAGGCGGCCCGCGCACGCCAGCGTTCTTCAGCCCTGGGCCGCATCCGCCCGTCGGCAATCGGCGAATCCGGCGCGATCGCGCCCGCCTCTTCTTCGGTCAGCGTCGTTTTCGGAGGCAGCAGACAGACGTGAGTGGCGTCGCCGGTCCACCGGCAACGCCACTCACGGTGCTCCTCCTATGTGGGACTTGCGAACTCGTCAACCCCACCCGCTCATGCACATCGGGTCAGACGAACGACTCCGACGCACCTCGCCATCGAGCGAACGGCGTTCATTCGCCGTCCTCATGGAGATGTGCTTCAACGTCGGCCGTAGTCGTAGTCGTCGTACCCGTCGTCGCGCGAGTCATCGCGGTCCTCACTGGACCACTCGCCGGACTCCGAGACGGACAGCTCGCGCTGCAACGCCTCGATGTCCATGGCGGGGGAACTGTATTTAAGCTCGCGGGCCACCTTCGTCTGCTTGGCCTTAGCCCGGCCGCGCCCCATGGCTCGACCCCCTCGCACAGGGTTGCGGGGCGGACAGGGGAATGTCGGCCCCGCATGATCTCGACAACTTTTCCTGTAACTACCGTACCGTGTCGAGGCGGTTGAACGCGACGTGGTGCCATGACTGAGTGGCCGTGTCTTCCGGTGACGTCGAACTCTCCCCCGCCGAAGGCCCGTCTGGCAGCTGTTTTCGGTGCTAGGCGAGGCAGCCGCAGGCCCCCGCGGGCCGCATGACACCATGCTGGCTGTGCCAGAGCCGTTCGTCGCCTACCTGAGGGTGTACGAGCCCTTGTCGTCGTTCGACCCACCGCTGCGCGAGGAACTGGCGGCGGCCGTCGAGCGCGGGCCGGTCGACCCGTTCGACGCCGGATTGCGGGAGCAGGACGTCTGGTTGCGCAGCCAGCTCGCCGCGCCGCCCCGGCTGCTGCCCGGCGAGACCGCCGACGGCGCGGTCACGGGCGTTGGCGACGTGCTGGTGCTCGACCCGGCGGACGTGCCCAGCGCTCCGGCGGCCACGGTCGGGCCGGGCCCGCTGGTGTGCCCGCTGGACCTGCGCGGGCGGTCCGCCGCTGCGCTTGTCGGCTTCCTGGGGGACGCGGAGGTCCCGCTGCGGATCGCGGCACTGCAGGTGCCGGTGGAGAAGGCCAAGGTGCGGGCGAGCGCGGTGGTCAGCGAGCTCGCAGGCGGCGCGGTGCACGTTCTGTCGTCCACCTGGACCGTCCCGCTGCCCTGGTTCGTGCTGGTCGACCCGGAGGAGCGGTGCGTGTTCACCGAGCCGGGCCGGCGCCGGGTGTGCTGGCGGATGGCGATGGCCGACGCGCGGCGCCGGGTCGCCCGGGCGCACGCGATCGGCCGCAAGTCCATCGGCGAGGAAGGGCCGACGCGGATTCTGCGGGAGACCGGCCGCTGGCTGGAGCGCTTCCACCCGCATTCGGCGGTGGAGTTGGACTACGGCGGCCTGGTGCAGCTGATGACCGCCAGCGATCTGGACGCGGATACCTCGGCCGAGGACGTGCACGCGATCGTTGATGCCATGGAAGCCGACGATGCGGAAGAGGTCGCGACCCGCTACGAGACCCTGCGCGACTTCTGGTCGGAATTCGCCGCCCGAGAACGCCACAACTAAAACGGAAGCTTCCAGCCTCCTCCTGCGGGAAGAGGAAGCAGGTTTCCTGGCGTTGGTCACCGACCTGGGCGGACACGGTCTTGCCCGGCTTCAGGCGCGGCAGGTGATCTCGCCGTTCAGGACGGCGAACCAGCCGTCTTCGGCTTCGATCCAGTGGTGCCAGGCCATCGCGAGTTCTTCCAGCTCTTCGCGGCTGCTCAGGCCGTGGGCCTGGGCTTGCTCGGCGAAGGACGACCGGCGGATGCGGTCCGCCCACAGGCTGCCCCACCAGGTGCGCTCCTCGGGCGTTGCGAAGCACCACGCCGACGCCGTGCAGGTGATGTCGCTGAACCCCGCCGCCAACGCCCAGGTCTTCAGGTGCCTGCCGCCGTCGGGGAAGGCCCCGTTGTGCTGCGCCACTTGCCGGTACAGCTCCAGCCAGCGGTTGAGGCCCGGGTTGTCCGGCGAGAAGCGCATGCCGCCGTAGTCCGCGTCGCGGGCCGCGACGATGCCGCCCGGCTTGCACACCCGCCGCATCTCGCGCAGTGCGGCGACCGGGTCGGTCAGGTGTTGCAGCACCTGGTGGGTGTGCACGACGTCGAAGGAGTCGTCGTCGTAGGGCAGGCGGTAGACGTCGGCGTTGGCGAAGGTGATGTTGTCCAGGTCGCGTTCCGCCGCGCCGGCGCGGGCGATCTCCAGCGGCTCGTCGACGTTGTCCACGCCCAGCACTTGGCCGGGGCCGACCAGGGCAGCGAAGTCCAGCGTGATGGTGCCCGGTCCGCAACCGATGTCGAGCACGCTGGTGCCCGGCCGCAGGTGCGGGATCAGGAACGCGGCGGAGTTCTCGGCGGTCCGCCAGCGGTGCGATCGCAGCACGCTCTCGTGGTGTCCGTGGGTGTAGGTGTCGGGCTGCACGCTCATATCATCCATCTCAAGATATGGGAAATCTGTACCAATATACGAGCATATGCCGAAGATTTCGCTGTTGCGAAGCATTTGATGCGATGGAGAATCGCGGGACCTAGGACGGGTTTTATAAGCGGCGGCAGCCGCTTGCGGCGTGGGACTCAACTGGCACCGCCGCGCGGGTTCTCACGGGCTGTGCCCGCCGAAGGGCTCCCGGCAAGGCCAGTCCCCGACGCGGCGAATTGGCATTCATGATGTCGGGGAACACGTGTGCGAGAAGGCCTCTGAGGTTCCGCTACCCGCATCGCTACGCAAACCACTTTCGAAACAGGCCTTAGCACCCGACGTTCGAGCAGGAACGGGTTGGTCGCGGGCGGTCGGATCTCGATGAAATTGTCCGCTGCGGACGGATTTGGGGCACCGCGGCGCCGCTGCGGTCGGCCCGGGTCGTGACAGGACGCGCTACGCCCTCGCCGCTGTGCGGGGCCTGTGCGGGCGAGATCGGGGGTTGGCGGTTTCCGGGTTGGCCCGCAGCTTTTCGTTCGTCTGAACGGGTTTCAGCTGCGATTGCGGGCGCGTTGGCGCGGCGCCGTGCCGCGCCGACCACCGCCCGAGTCCACTTCGGAGGGTTCGGACGAGCGGGGCGGAGCCGGTCACCGCCGGTCGCGTTCCTCCGCGAGGCGGTCGTCCACCGATGCGGCGCCCTCGCGGTAGCGGCGGGCGATCTCCGCGTTCAGCCGGTCCACCACGGCCTGGACCTCGCGGCGGCGCTGCGACACCGAGTCCTCTTCCCCTGTGTAGGCGGCGAGGGCCTGGTCGAGCTTGGCATCCGAGCGCGACATCACGTCCGACAGGTCGACGTCGGAGACCAGCGCCTCGACGTGCCTCCGGTGCGCCTCGGCCCGCGATGGCTCGGTCGTCTGGTATCGGCCGGAACCGGTCGCCGGACCGACGGCGTTGTCCGACAGGATGTTCACCAGCTGCTCGACGACCGACGCGGACCCGCCCTCCCGGCGCCGTCGCTGCTCGGCTCGCACTATGTCGATCCGCGCGTGCAGCACGCGGCGCAGGTACGAGAGGTCCGTTTCCTCCTGCGCCGCCTCGTCGCGCAACTCCCGCACCTCGCCGAGCGTGCGGTCTTCGATGCCACTGGCGTAGTCCGGGGACAGGACCCTGTCGATGCGGCGCCGTCCACCCGGGCGGACTTCGATCACGTGGCCATCCTCCGGCAATCAGGTACAGCTCGCCAACAGTTCGGGTGATGCTGTTTCAACAACGGTGCGAGCCGCTCGTATTCCCGGCGTGTTAGGCACGCGCGGCCAACGGGCGGATGCGCACGCCTACAGGCATACCCGCCTCGTCAACTACCGGCCGCGCAGGCCCTGTGCCGCGACCCGCCCCGGCGGCTCGCCGGTGTCCGGCGGCACCGAGTCCGGGTCCACCGCCGCGGCCACCGCGCGGTCCTGCTCCGGGTCGCCGGCGACCAGCTCGCCGTCCACCGGTGCCGACCGCTTAAGCAGCGCAAGCGCCACCGGCCCGAGCTCGTGGTGCTGCACAACGCTGCCCACCCGGCCGACCTTGCGCTCGCCGAGCCAAACCGGATCGCCAGTCTCCGGCAGGATCTCCGCCGAGCCGTCCAGGTGCAGCAGGACCATGCGCCGCGGCGGCTTGCCCACGTTGTGCACCTTGGCGACGGTCTCCTGGCCGCGGTAGCAGCCCTTGGCCACGTGCGCCGCCACGTGCACCCAGCCGAGCTCGTGCGGGATCGCGCGCTCGTCGGTCTCCAAGCCGACTCGGGGCCGCAGCGCCTCCACCCGCAGCGCCTCGAACGCGAGGGTGCCGGAGGGGCGGATGCCCGCGTCGGTCAGCTTCGTCCACCACTCCACCAGCGACGCCCGCGGCACCACGAGGTCGATGGTGGGCAGCGCGCGCAACGGTACGAACCGGCTGAATCCTCCGCCGGGCAGGGCCTTCACCTCATACGGCTTCGACGGCACCGGCGCGAACTGGGCGAGGACGCCGCCCACGTCCGGGCCGACCGCGGTCAGCACCGCGAACTCCGAGGTGGCGTCCCGAGTCTCCACTTTGGACCAGAACCGCATGGCGTCGAGGTACTCCAGCAGCGACTGCCTGCCGTCCACACCCATTGTTGGCAGCGCGCTGGTGGCTTGCGCGCCCGTGTCGGTGTCCAGGTAGACGACGCCCTCGTGGTGCGCGACCAGCATGTGGCAGTCGACGCGGCCCTGGCTGTCCAGCACGAGCGCCTCGGTGCCCTGCCCGTCCGGCAGCTCTGTCATGTGCTGCGAGAGCACCAGGTGCAACCAGCTCAGCCGCTCCTCGCCGGTCACCGCGATGACCTCCCGGTGCGAGCGGTCCACGAGCACCGCCGAGCGGGTCGCCGACCGCTGCTCGGCGAACGGGTCGCCGAAGTGCCAAGGCACGCCCGCATCCACTGCATCCTCCGGTGCGGGTACCGCACCAGGCAGGTCCAACAGGGGTGAACTCATCGGCGCTCCTCGGCGGCGTCGGCGTTGCGGCAGCAGTTCCGGCACAGGCCGGACAGGGCCAGGTGGGTGGCGTCCAGGGCGAACCCGAACCGCGCGCGCAGCTCGCGGGACAGGTCGTCCAGCAGTTCGGTCGAGACCTCGTCGATCATGCCGCAGCGGTGGCACGCCAGGTGGACGTGCTCGTGCTCCTCGACAGAGTAGGTCGGCGCGCCGTGCCCCAGGTGCGTGTGCCGCACCAAACCCAGCTCTTCGAGCAGGTCGAGGGCGCGGTAGACCGTCGTGATGTTGACCATCGAGGCGGTGCCCTGCACCTTGCGGCAGACCTGCTCGGGCGTCGCATGCCCCATCTCGCGCACCGCATCCAGCACCAGTTGGCGCTGCGGTGTCATCCGCATACCCCGTTGGTGCAAGGTGCTGCGCAGCGATCCCTGGTCGCTCAATGCCCGCTCCTGTGCTCGGCGCGCTTGAAGGTCGGTACTCCGATCGTAACTCCGTGGGAGAACGCGCCGGTCACGCGCGCGGCCGCCAGCGGTTGCGGGGGTCGAGGTTCTAGGCTTCGGGCATGCGCGTACTGGCACTCTTGGACGGGACGGTCGTTGATCCGCAGGCGCCGCTGTTCCGCGCCGACGACCTCGGTGTGATGCGGGGAGACGGCATCTTCGAGACGATCCTGGTCGCCGACCGGAAGCCGCGGGAACTCGGGCCGCACCTCGATCGGCTGGAGCGATCCGCCGGCCTGATGCAGATGCGGTTGCCCGAGCGCGCCGCATGGGAGCGGGCCGCGCGAGCGGTAATCGACAACTGGCCGTGGGACACCGCCCCGCAGATGGCGCTGAAGTTCGTCTGCACCCGCGGTGTCGACGGCGGCGACGGCACGCCGAACGGCTTCGCGATGGGCATGCAGATCGGTGCCGACACCCTGCGCAAGCGCGTCGAGGGCGTTTCGGTCGTGACGCTGGAGCGGGGCTACGCCCCGGACCTGATGGAGCGGATGCCCTGGCTGCTGCTGTCCGCGAAGACCCTGTCGTACGCGGTGAACATGGCCGCGATGCGGGAGGCCGAGGCGCGTGGCGCCGACGAGGTCATCTTCACCGCCACCGACGGGTCGGTGCTGGAGGGGCCGACCTCGACGGTCGTGATCGCGCAGGGCCGCACGCTGCTGACCACGCCGCCCAGCTCGGGCATCCTGAAGGGCACCACCCAGGGGGCGCTGTTCCGGGCCGCGGAGAAGGAGGGCTGGAAGACCGAGCTGGCGAAGTTCCCGATGTCGGCGCTGTTCGAGAGCGACGGCGTGTGGCTGGCTTCGAGTATCCGGCTGGTCAGCCAGGTGCACACCATCGACGGCACCGAGATCAAGGCGGACGCCGACCTGCATGCCGAGATCAACCGCCTCTACGAGTCCAACTATTGATCACCCAGTTGCGTTGCAATGCGGGTAGCGCAACCTCAGCGGCAGCCCCGTACCGCGGGACCCTGGTCAGCCCATCGTCTTCTGACCGTCGATGGTCTCGCGGATGATGTCGGCGTGGCCCGCGTGCTGCGCGGTTTCCGCCGCGATGTGCAGTAGCGCCCGCCGAACCGTCCAGCGCCTGCCCTTCTCCTCCTGCCACGGGGCGTCCGGCAGCTGGTGGGAGAGGTCCAGATCCGGCACTGACGCGACGATCTCGTCGATCCGCGCCGCCGCCTTCCCGTACTCCGCCAGCAGCACGTCCAGCGTTTCCTCATCGGTCGGGTGGAAGGTCGCCGTCTGCTCGGCGAACGCCGCCTCGTCGTAGGCGTCGAACGCGCGGCCGTTGCGGATGAAGTCGGCCCAGTTCCGCTCGACCGCGGTCACGTGCTTGATCAGCCCACCGAGGCAAAGCTCGCTCTTGGTGGGCCGCAGCCGGACCTGCTCATCGGTCAGGTCCTTCACCGTGTGCCGCAGGAAGCCGCGGTGCGTTCGCAGGAGTTCCAGGATGTCGGCGCGCTCGCCGGTCAGCATGCTGGTCATGCTTGGCCCACCTCAGTTTTCGTAGCTCGATTGCGTCGAAATCTACCCGCGGGGCCTGACAGGAACGGCAGATCTTCGCCTGGCTCAGCCGACGATGCGATCGAGTTTCGCGGAAAGGCGCGGCTGCAGCTCGTGCTCCGAGGTTGCGCGCTCTTCGACGTAGGCCAGCGAGCCCTCGACAACGCCGTACAGCCGGCTGGCCGCGGCGACGTCCTCGCTGGTCGGCGTGCGCAGCACCGCGTCGGTGCCGAACTGCCAGGTCGTCTGGCCCTGCGGCTTGCCGAAGAACATCTCGGCGACGCCCGTCTCGTGCAGGATCAGCAGTTCGATCGTGTCGTCCGCCTGCGGGCGCCAGAAGCCGACCTCGCGGAACGAGGGCGCGACGACCTTGCCGCCCTCGCCGTCCAGTCGCCACGCGCGGCTCTCGTAGGTCAGGAACGGGCGGCCGTCGTGTGCGATGGTGACCTGCTGGATGAAGCGGTACGGCTCGTCGAGCGAAGGGTGCGATGCCTCGCCCTCGCCGCGCCACACGCCGACCAGCGGCAACAGCGCGAGGCAGGCGTCGTTCAGCGACGGGCCCATTCGCAGGTTTGCGGTGTCGCCGGTCCCGGGCAGGTCTTCGATCTCCGGCACGTTGCGGTGCCGGGTGTGCTTGGCGCGCTCCTCAGCCGCGGCGACCGCGGCATCGCCGCTGCCGCGCTGTGGTTCGTTCGGCGTAGCAGTCATCGCGTCGAGGTTACCGGTCGCCCCGGATCAGTCGCTGTACAGGCGGTACACCACGTATCCGGCGAACCAGACGGTGGCGATCGCGGCGAGCCCGACGAGGGTGACGAGGCCGTAGTGCAGGAAGTCGATAAGTTCCACGCGCAAAGGATAACCACCGCGACGCCCGCGCGGAGTGTGGCGTCGGGCATGATCTGCGGCGGGTACCGCGCCGAACTGCGCCGAACCAACAGCAGGGACGGGGATCACATGGACTTCGAAACGTTGCGCGAGCGCGCGCTGACCTTCCGGGAGGACCTGCTGGCGCGCAAGGACAAGATCGCGCCGGCCGACTTCGGTTGGTACCCGTACGACACGATGGCGAACATCTTCCACCTGGACGCGCTCCTGACCGGCGAGCAGCGGTCGGTGTTCGACCGGATCGCCGGCACCCGCGTCGCGGACATCGGCGCGGCCGACGGCGACTTCGGGTTCTTCCTGGAGTCCGAGCTGGGCTGCCAGGTGGACGTGATCGACAACGGTCCGACGAACTTCAACGGGCTGCGCGGCGCGCGGCGGCTCGTCGAGGAACTGGACTCCGGCGTGCAGGTGCACGAGATCGACCTGGACTCGCAGTTCCGGATGCCCGCCGAGCGCTACGGCGCGGTGTTCTTCCTCGGGCTGCTCTACCACCTCAAAAACCCGTTCTATGTGCTGGAGCAGCTGGCCAAGTACGCCGACCTGTGCTTCGTGTCGACCCGGATTGCGCAGGTCGCGCCGGAGGGCACCCGGATCCAGCAGCAGCCGGTGGCGTACCTGCTGGACCCGGCGGAAGCCAACAACGACGCGACGAACTTCTGGATCTTCAGCGAGACGGGCCTGCGGCGGCTGTTCGACCGCACCGGCTGGGAGGTCGTGGACTTCACGACGGTCGGCTGCCAGGAGGATTCCGACCCGTGCTCCCAGGACCGCGACGAGCGGGCCTTCGTCCTCCTCCGCGCCAAGGCCACCAACTGACCGAAGCGGTCCCGATCACGCGGAAGCGCGAAGGGCACCTCTGAGCGAACAAATCGCCCAGAGGTGCCCTTCACCTCGAAAGATTCAGTTGGTCAGACGACCGCGATGTCCACCGCGTGGACACCCGGGCCGGAAGTGGTGACGTCTGCCTGGCCCTTGCCGTCGCGGTGGAGGGCTCGGACCGTCCAGGCGCCGGGGGCGGCGTAGAAGGTGAAGTCACCCTCCGGGGAGGACACGACCTCCGCGGTGAACTCGCCGGAGGAGTCCAGCAGGCGGACGAAAGCCCCGCCGACCGGCTGGTCTCCGGCACGCACCTTGCCCGTCACGACGACCTGGTCGGTGTCCTCGGCGACCGCCGTGCCCGACTGCTGCGGCGCTCCGCATCCGCTCATGCTCAACGCTCCTTGATCTCGTTCTTCGGTCCTTGCCAGCTGCCGGTCCGGTTATCGCGAGCGTTTTGGGGTGCTACGGCACCGACAACCGCTCGCGGGCCCGGACCTGCATCGGGTTCGTCAGTTCTTGGCCTCTTCGGCCGGGTTGTTGATCGGGACGCCGACCAGCGAGCCGTACTCGGTCCACGATCCGTCGTAGTTCTTGACGTTGGTGTTGCCCAGCAGCTCGCGGAGCACGAACCAGGTGTGCGAGGAACGCTCGCCGATGCGGCAGTAGGCGATGGTGTCCTTCGTCGTGTCGAGTCCGGCTTCCCCGTAGATCTCCGAGAGCTCGTCGTCGGACTTGAAGGTGCCGTCCTCGTTCGCGGCCTTGCTCCACGGCACGTTGATCGCCGACGGGATGTGGCCAGCGCGCTGCGCCGACTCCTGCGGCAGGTGCGCCGGGGCCAGCAGCTTGCCCGCGAACTCGTCGGGCGAGCGAACGTCGACCAGGTTCTTGTTGCCGATCGCGTCCACGACCTCGTCCCGGAACGCCCGGATCGAGGTGTCCGGCTCCTGGGCCTGGTAGGTGGTGGCAGTCTTGTTCGGCTCGTCCTTGGTGAGCTCGCGGCCGTCGAGCTCCCACTTCTTGCGGCCGCCGTCGAGCAGCTTGACGTCGCCGTGCCCGTACAGCTTGAAGTACCAGTAGGCGTACGCGGCGAACCAGTTGTTGTTGCCGCCGTACAGGATCACCGTGTCGTCGTTGCTGATCCCCTTGGCGGACAGCAACTTCTCGAAGCCCTCGCGGTTGACGAAGTCGCGGCGGACGTGGTCCTGGAGCTCGTTCTTCCAGTCCAGCTTGATGGCGCCCGGGATGTGCCCGCCGTCGTAGGCGGTGGTGTCCTCGTCCACCTCGGCGAACACCACGCCGGCGGTGTTCAGGTTCTGTTCGGCCCACTCGGTGGAAACCAGGACCTCTGCGCGGCTCATCGAGCGACTCCTTCGTTGATCTTCGGTGGTTCAGCGGGTGTCTGATGTGGACGCTCCGACAGGGGCGGCGCGCCGGAGCAACAGGTACATCTGGCAGCCGAGGCAGTATCCGAACACCGCGTTGAGCAGCGCCGCCACCAGGGCGAAACCGTTCGCGACGATGCCCAGGGCGGTCCACTCCGCGGCGTAGCCGATGGTGGCCACCAGGGCGAAGGCGAAGCCGACGCCCTGGGAGAACCGGACCGGCGCCGGATCTTCCCGCTCGGCCGAGTCGATCGGCGCGAGGCGCGGCTGCACTGTCTGCCGGTACACGAAACCCCACGGGTTGAGCCGCATTCCGAGGAATGCGCACATCCCGAACAACACCATCTGCGCGGCGAGCACCCGCCAGCTGGTGGTGACCAGCCCGAGCGCGAGGATCGCGCTGGTAATCACGGCGGTGAAGCGGACGCCGCGCGGGTCGAGCGTTGCGGCAGACATGGGGCCTCCTGACTGTGGACTTCGACTGCCGAGTCCGTCAGGCGGGTTCGGACGCACCTAGACCTGGGCATGAGCCGCGAAAGGTGCAAGACGTACTACCGCCCGGTCAGTGCCCGCAACACAGGCTGCTGCCCACGCGGCAAAGATCCACCGCGCGCCTCCGGGTCAGCAGTACATGCACGGCTGGGAGGTTACCGGCTAGACCGATCGGCGGGAAGGTCGTTCACTAGGTGAGACGCCGGTCGGGGCGCAGGTGGAGCGAACGCCGTGCTCGCCTCCTCTATAGAGGTGAACGGTGTGTTCGCTTCAATCGCGGTGTGCGGGTGTGCGGGTGTGCGGGTGTGCGGGTGTGCGGGTGTGCGGGTGTGCGGGTGTGCGGGTGTGCGGGTGTGCGGGTGTGCGGGTGTGCGGTGGTGCGGGTGTGCGGTGGTGCGGTGGTGCGAACGGCCTGTTCGCTTCTCCTATTAGCGTGAACGGTCCGTTCGCCCCGAACCCTCATGCCAGGTGCGGTTGGAGGGCGGTAGCGAGTTCGTCGCGGCGCGGGACGCCGCCGACGCGGAACAGCTCCTGGCCCGCGCCGTCCAGCACGAGCGTCGTCGGGGTGCGGTGCACCCGCAGCGGCGTCGACCACTCCGGATGATCTGTGAGGTCGACCTCCACGTGGCGCACGCCGTCTGTGCGCTGGACGAAGTCGGCCAGCAGGATGCGGGTGTGCCGGCACGGCGCGCAGAAGGTCGTCGACAGCTGCAGCAGCGTCACCTTCGCGTCGTCGTCCGGGGCATCGGCGAGCAGCTGCCGCAGGCCCTCGGGAAGCTTGTCCAACACGTTCCCCTCCCTGGCCTTCGCGTGCACCTTGCCCTCCCGGGCCTGCCACACCACGCCGAAGACCAACGTGACGGCGACGGCGATCAGCAGTGCCCAGGTACCCGCGTTCACCCCGTGCTCACCCCGCGGGAGCTGATGGTCACGTTTTCGGCGGTGCCCTCGACGACCAGCGCGCCCCGCTCGACGCGCACCGCGGTTGGGTTGATCTCGAACGGCAGCACGCCGGGGTCGAGGATGGTGCTGAACTGCTTGAGCACCGACTGCTCGAACAGCTTCGGCAGCTCGATCCGGCCCAGCGCGCTGTTGTTCAGGTCCAGCTTCCGCGGCTCGATCTGCATCTTGCCGTTGACCAGCGACAACACCGCGATCACCCGCACCTTGTTGTCGGAGCCGGCGATGTTCACGGTGCCATCGAGCTGAACCACGGCCTTGGTGTCGTCGGTGCCCGCGGTGAGCTGCTCGTCCGCGCTGCTGACGTTGCCGTCGTCGTCGGCCAGCGCGTCCTTCTGCGCCGGCTCGATCGTCAGGTCCTGGATGCCGATCAGCCGGGCGATGTCGGAGGCTTTCAGCTTCACCCGGGCAACCAGCTGGTCGACGGTGAAGTGGTCGGCGGTCCCGGACAGCACGTCGGCGGTGGACACCCGGGCCCCGTGCAGGTCCGCTTCGATGCCGACCTCGTCGAGCTTCCCGACCTGCACGGCGTTGGCCGCCAGTTGCACGTCGCGGTAGTTCCCGGCAATGGCCTGGGTGAGGAACGGGAAGCCGTTGATCCGCACGTCGGGGTTCTCGCGCAGTTTGAGCTGTTCGGCGACTTTCTTCGACACCTGGTACTCGGCGATCGCTGCGGCGCCGAAGTCGGCACCCACCAGGAGACCGACGATGATCACGAGGGCGATGGCGAGTTTCTTCACCGAGCGGTCCGTTCTGGTCGGGGCAGGCAAGGATGGCCGGCGGCTGTCCGCGGGGCGCTAGCGACCACCACGATCGAGTGGCCCCACTGTATCGGCCGCCCACCCGGCGATGCGGTCCACCAGTTCGGGGCTGGTCGCGCTCTCGGCGTGTCGCATGCCCGGTTCCAGCCACAACTCGCCCCCGCCTGCCTCGCTGAGTGCGACGGCGTCGGCCACCGGGAAGTAGTGGTCCTCGTCACCGTGCACGATCAGCAGCGGAACCTGGATGCGCGAAACCAGCTCGATCGGTGAGACCGGCACGCCCGGCCACGGCGGGGCGAGGCGGACGCCGAGCAGCCGGGCGCTCCACCGGCCGTGCGGCTGCTCGACCAGCCAGTGCACCCTGCGCATCGCGGGCGTGTCGCGGACCCACCAGCGCGCCGGGCTGCTCACCGAGATGACCGCATCCGGCGGTGCGGACAGCGCCGCGTGGCGGAGCACCACCGAACCGCCCAGCGAAAACCCGACGGTGACGACTTTGCGGCAGCCGAGCTCGCGGAGGTGCTCGACGGCTGCGGCGATGTCCAGCGCCTCAGCCGGGCCGACGGTGGTGCGGCCACCGGAACGGCCGTGGCCGCGGAAGTCGACCGCGAGCACCGGGGCGTGAGCGGCCAGCCGCTCCAGCACCCGCCGCACGTAGGGCTTGCGGACGTGGCTGGTGAAGCCGTGGCCCACGACGAAACCTTGGTCTGCGGGGAGCCCGGGGCCGGGGTAGAGCAACCCGCGCAGCGGCGTGCCGTCAGCGGCAGCGAGTGTGACCCGGCGCACGTGACACACGCCCGTAACAAATGGTCGCCCGTTGTTCACAAATGTGATGCCGCCGGTTGGAACTGGGTTTTTCCGCCGCATTTCGGTTATTCTCCTTGCCATCCACAGGCAACGACGCCGAGTCGTCCGCACCCATGCGGATGGCCACTCTCCCACCGGTCGTCGGTGTTTCTCGCCTCGGGATGGAGGCCGTTGAAGATGAGCTCCGAGCTACTGCTGCTGACCAGCGAAGAAGACTGCGAGGCGGTGTTGCCCTCGCTGGCCCTGCTGCCGCACCAGGTCCGCACCTTGCCCGCCGACCCCGGCGCGATTCTCTCCGGCGGCGCGCACGACGTGATCATCGTCGATGCCCGCAACGACCTGGCCGGTGCGCGCGACCTGTGCCGCTTGCTGGCGGCCGGGGACGTGCCGGTGGTCGCGCTGGTGAACGAGGGCGGGCTGGTCACGATCAGCGCCGAGTGGGGGGTCGACGACATCCTGCTGCCGACTACCGGACCGGCCGAGATCGATGCCCGCCTGCGGCTGCTGGTCTCGCGCCGCAGCAGCGCCGCTACCAGCGGCGACGGTTCGCTGAGCGTTGGTGACCTGGTGATCGAGGAAGCGACTTACACCGCGCGGCTGAAGGGGCGGGCGCTGGAGCTCACCTACAAGGAGTTCGAGCTGCTCAAGTACCTCGCCCAGCACGCGGGCCGGGTGTTCACCCGGGCCCAGCTGCTGCAGGAGGTGTGGGGTTACGACTTCTTCGGTGGCACCCGCACCGTCGACGTCCACGTGCGGCGGTTGCGCGCGAAGCTCGGCCCGGAGCACGACTCGATGATCGGCACGGTCCGCAACGTCGGCTACAAGTTCGTCCGCCCGAACCGGGGCGCTGGTCGGCTGGCCGCGGAGTCGGTCGAGCTGGAGGAGGCGGAGTTCGAGGCCGCCGAACGCGAGACGGCCAACGTGTACTGATCCACCCGCGAGGCACCCCGTGCCACCCCGGCCGGAGGTGCTTTTGCGCATTCCGGGAGAGCCCCGGGCGAATTGTTGATCTTAGTTTGAGGTGAGAGTTTTTCCGATCTTGCCCGGAAAATGGGCGCACGATCTTCGTGCGGTCGTACTTCCGATTCGGGTGAATTCGAGACTCATCCGGCGATGATTAACCGTCCAGGGCACGATTTCACGAGAAATCGACGTTCACCGATTTCGCGCAAACTTGCACCGAACCCGGATGCTGATCGCGGCGTCAAGACCTGAAGCGGTGGCGCCAAGCCCAGACGGCGGCTCCGATGGCGAAGCACCCGATGCCGCTGAGCACCGAGGTCCAAGGCAGCGCGAACGCTAGGACCGCGCAGCCGACGAACCCGAGCACCGGCAGCGCGCGCGGGAACCAGCGCTGGTCGCGGGGCAGGGTGAACGCCGAGGCGTTGGCGATCGCGTAGTACACCAGCACCCCGAACGACGAGAACCCGATCGCACCCCGCAGATCCGTGACGAGCACCAGCACCACGACCGCCACGATGACCACCAACTCCGCGCGGTGCGGCGTGGCGAAGCGCGGATGCACCGCCGCCAACGGGGCCGGCAGATCGCGCTCCCGGGCCATCGCCAACGCAGTCCGGCCCACGCCGGCGAGCAGTGCGAGCAACGCGCCCAGCGCAGCAACGCCAGCTCCCAACACCGCAACCGGCGCCAGCTGCGACAACCCGCCGGCCCGCACCGCATCGGCCAGCGGAGCCGACGATGCCGCGAGGCCCGCCGGGCCGAGCGCCACCAGCAGCGAGATGGCCACCACGACGTAGAGGCACACCACGATCCCAAGCGCGATCGGGATCGCGCGGGGGATGGTGCGCTGCGGGTCGCGGACTTCTTCGCCGAGCGTCGCGATGCGGGCGTAGCCCGCGAACGCGAAGAACAGCAGGCCGGCGGACTGCAAGACGCCCAGCGGCGCAGGCGGCGGGGACGCCGAGGCGGCAGCCGAGGCACCACCGAGCCACACCGCGAGCAGCGTGCACGCGAGCGCCGCGAGCGTCAGCGCGAGCAGGATGCGAGCGAGCTTGGCGGTGCGGGTGACGCCGACGTAGTTCACCGCGCCCAGAGCCGCGGCGAATGCCGCGGCGACGGGCTTGGGGGCGGCGGGGGCGAGGTATGCGGCGGCGGTCAGGGCCATCGCCGCGCACGAGGCCGTTTTTCCGAGCACGAAGCCCCAGCCCGCGAGGTAGCCCCAGAAAGGACCGAGGCGTTCGCGGCCGTAGATGTAGGTGCCGCCCGCCGCCGGGTACTTCGCCGCGAGCGCCGCAGAACTGCTTGCGTTGCTGAAGGCGATGATCGCTGCGACGCCCAGGCCGATGATCAGGGCCGATCCGGCCGCCGCGGCGGCCGGGGCGAAGGCGCTGAACAGGCCTGCTCCGATCATGGAGGAGAGGCCGAGCGCCACCGCGTCGGCGGTGGTCAGCCGCCGGCGGAGTTCAGTCACGTGTTGCTCCTGGAGGTGTTCGCTGTCGAAGCCCACGTGCGGAACCGGCACTGTCGGTTCCAAGGACGGAGTTCGAGGACAAGTCTTAGCGTTCCGATCGCGTCAACCGCAAGGTTCGTGGGTAACGTCGTGGGCGTGCAGCTGACTTGGCGAAATGGACTGGACAGCAGTGAAGCGGCCGAGGTCATGGCCCTGCTCGACAAGACCGAGCAGGCCGACGGGGTTGCTCCGGTCGGTGAGCACGTGATCTTGCGGCTGAAGGCGCATCGGGACGTCATCCACCAGATCGAGCCGGTGCAGGCCGACGTGCGCTCCGAGCACTTCGTGGTGCGAGACGCCGGCAGTGTCCTCATCGGGTACGCGCACCTGGACACCGAGCACGAGAAGACCGCCGGGCAGCTCGTCGCCGAGATGGCGGTGCACCCCGACCACCGCCGCAAGGGCGCGGGCGCCCGCCTGGTCGAGGCGCTGCTGGACCGCGCCGAGCTCTCCCCGCAACCCGCGCCCGACCTGGGCCGCCTGCGGATCTGGTCGCACGGCGAGCACCCGGGCGCGGTGCGGCTGGCCGAGCGCTACGGCTTCAGCCGCCCCCGCGAGCTGTGGCGGATGGGGCGGGAGCTCGCTGAGCCGGAGCTGCCCGAGGCGGCGACCGCCGAGGGTGTGCGGATCCGCGCCTTCCGGCCCGGCCGCGACGAGGCCGCCGTGGTCGAGGTCAACCACCGGGCCTTCTCCTGGCACCCGGAGCAGGGTGGCATGACCGAGCAGGACTTGCGCGCCAAGGAGCGCGAGGAGTGGTTCGATCCCGCAGGGTTCTTCCTCGCCGTGAACCGCGACGACGAGCTGCTGGGCTTCCACTGGACCAAGGTGCACCCGGGCGGCATGGGCGAGGTCTACGTCGTCGGCGTCGACCCCGATGCGCAGGGGGGAGGATTAGGTCGGTCACTCACGGTGGCTGGATTGCGCCATCTCCGCGACACTGGTTGCAGTCAGGTGACGCTCTACGTCGAGGGTGACAACGCGCCCGCCATCAGCGTCTACCAGCGGTTGGGATTCGAAAAATGGGACACGGACGTGCAATTTGGGCGCTGACCGAATGCAGCCGTGAGCCACCACATCACCTAGGAACCGGGCCACTCTTCCCCCGCTGGAATGTGGGCCTGCTTACTTAGCGTGTCTTGTTCACCTGTCGTTCACTTCGATGGCGGCGACCGTCCACTCCGACTCCCTAGCGTCCCTGTCGAGCGGCCATAGCACGAGCCTGCGCGAGGCTCGGCCGCGCAACCGCAGGGTTTCCAACTGGAGGAACGAAGTGAAGATCAAGCGGCACAGCGCTGCATTCGCCGTTCTCGCCGCGGGCGCGCTCGTGCTCGCCGGCTGCGGCTCCGACCAGAACGCCCCGCAGGGCGGCGGCAACCCCGCCCTCGGCGGTGTCCAGGTCGATTGCGGCACCAAGCCGGTCTCCGCGGAAGGCTCCTCGGCGCAGAAGAACGCGATGGACGTCTTCGCTCGCGACTACGGCCAGAAGTGCCAGGGCCAGCAGCTCAACTACACGAAGTCCGGCTCCGGCAAGGGCGTCGCCGCCTTCACCGCTGGCCAGATCGACTTCGGCGGTTCGGACTCGCCGCTGAGCGAAGAGAAGGGCGAGGTCGCCAAGGCCGCCGAGCGCTGCCAGGGCAACCCGGCCTGGAACCTGCCGATGGTCTTCGGCCCGGTCGCGATCTCCTACAACCTGCCGGGAGTCACCGACCTGACCCTCAACGCCGACGTGATCGGCAAGATCTACCAGGGCCGGATCAAGAAGTGGGACGACCCGGCGATCAAGGCGCTGAACCCGAACGCGCAGCTGCCCGCCAAGGACGTCGTGCCGTTCTTCCGCTCCGACGAGTCGGGCACCACCGAGAACTTCCAGAAGTACCTGGCCACCGCCACCGACGGCGCTTGGACCGGCAAGGGCAAGACGTTCCAGGGCGGGCCGGGCATCGGCCAGGGCCGCGACGGCAGCGACCAGGTCGCGCAGTCGGTGAAGGCCACCGAGGGCAGCGTCACCTATGTCGAGTGGTCCTTCCCGAAGAACCTCGGTCTGGGCATCGCCAAGATCGACAGCGGTGCCGGCCCGGTCGAGCTGACCACCGCCAATGTCGGCAAGGCCATCGAGAACGCCGAGATCAAGGGCGAGGGCAACGACCTGCGCGTCAACCTCGACTCGATCTACGGCAACAAGACCCCGGGCGTTTACCCGATCGTCCTCAACACCTACGAGATCGTCTGCTCCAAGGGCTACGACGCGGAGACGGCGAAGGCCGTCAGGGCGTTCCTGACCGTCGCCGCCAACGCCAACCCGCAGGAGCTGGAGAAGGCCGGCTACGTCCCGCTGCCGGAAGCCTTCAAGGGCAAGGTCCTGACCGCGGTCAACGCCATCTCGTAAGTAACCCGGGTCGCACCTACCCAGGGCGAACCAAGAGTCGAACGGACGAAGTGAGAGGCTGCAAACAGCAGTGACCGACTCGACGAGAGCCGATCTGCGCCCCGCGGACACCCAACCCGGTGCCCCGCGGGGCGCTTCGGCACCCAGTTCCGGACCGGAGGCTCCCATTTCCGCTCCCGACACCTTCGCGGGCAAGAAGGTACGCATCGGCGACCGGGTCTTCTCCTCGGTCGTGACCACCTCCGGCGCCTTCGTGGTCGCACTCATCGCAGCCATCGGCGTGTTCCTGCTGATCCGTGCCGTCCCGGCACTGCAGGTCAACCAGGTGAACTTCGTGTTCAGCCGGGAGTGGAACACCGCTAACCCAAGCCACCTGAGCTTCGGCATCATCGACCTGGCCTGGATCACGGTGGCCAGCTCGATCGTCGCGCTGGCCATAGCGATGCCGGTGGCCTTCGGCATCGCGCTGTTCCTCACCCAATACTCGCCGCGCACCCTGGCCCGCCCGTTCGCCTACATCGTCGACCTGCTGGCCGCGGTGCCGTCGGTGATCTACGGCTTGTGGGGCTACCTGGTGCTGGGGCCGGTGCTCAAGCCGGTCGCGGTGTGGCTGAACGAGAACCTCGGCTGGATCCCGATCTTCGCCAACGGCAACGCGCCAACCGATTCCGGCGCCAACGTCTTCACCGCCGGCATCGTGCTGGCCGTGATGATCCTGCCGACCATCACCGGGGTGAGCCGCGAAGTCTTCTCGCGCACCCCCACCATGCAGATCGAGGGCGCCCTGGCGCTCGGAGCCACCCAGTGGGAAGTGGTGCGTACGACGGTGTTCCCGTTCGGCCGCAACGGTTTCATCGGCGGTTCCATGCTCGGTCTGGGGCGCGCGCTCGGCGAAACCGTCGCGCTGACGATCATCCTGAGCATGAGCACCGCCCCGCCGAACTACAGCGTCTTCGACGCCGGGGCCACCTTCGCTTCCAAGATCGCGCTCGGCTCTGGGGAGTTCAACAACAACCTGCAGGTCGGCGCCTACATCTCGGCCGGGCTGGTGCTGTTCGTCATCACCTTCGCGGTGAACGCGATCGCCCGCTGGATCGAGAGCACCAGCGGTAAGGGGAAAGCATGAGGACCGACACCGCTGACGTGGAGCAGCTCGCAACCCCACCGGCGTTCCAGCGGATCAGCTTCGGGCGCAAGTTCAAGAACAACCTGGCCACCACGCTGTTCGCCGCGGCGTTCGTGATCGCGGTGGTCCCGCTGCTGTGGGTGCTTTGGACGCTGCTGGAGCGCGGCCTCAAGCCGCTGCTCAGCGCCGACTGGTGGACGCACTCCTTCAACGGGCTGCTGCCCAACGACTTTGGCGGCGGCATCTACCACGCCCTGATGGGCACCCTGCTGCAGGGACTGGTGTGCGCGGTCATCGCGGTGCCGCTGGGCATCATGGTCGGCGTCTACCTGATCGAGTACGGCCGGGAGTCCCGGTTCGCCCGGATCGCCACCTTCATGGTCGACATCCTCAGCGGGTTGCCGTCGATCGTGGCCGGCCTGTTCATCTACGCGCTGTGGATCACCACCTTTGGCTTCAGCCGCAGCGGCTTCGCGGTGGCATTGGCGCTGATGCTGCTGATGCTGCCGGTAGTCGTGCGGGTCACCGAGACGATGCTGCTGATCGTGCCGGACGAGCTGCGCGAGGCGTCCTACGCGCTCGGGGTGCCCAAGTGGAAGACCATCCTGCGCATCGTGCTGCCGACCGCGCTGTCCGGCATCCTCACCGGCGTGATGCTCGGTCTCGCCCGCGTGCTGGGCGAGACCGCGCCGCTGCTGATCCTGGTGGGTTACTCCAGCTCCATCAGCTTCAACCTCTTCGGTGGCGAGATGGCGTCGCTGCCGCTGGCGATCTACATGGAGCGCAGCACCGGAACTGCGGCCGGTGACTACCGGATGTGGGGCGCCGCGCTGACCCTCGTGCTCGTCATCATGCTGATCAACCTTGTCGCATCGCTGCTGTCCAAGCTGTTCGCGATCAAGACCAAGTAGGGACCGAACTAATGGCCAAGCGTCTCGACATCAAGGACCTGAACCTGTTCTACGGCAAGTTCCACGCCGTGCAGGACGTGACCCTGCAGGTCCCAGCCCGAAGCGTCACCGCGTTCATCGGCCCGTCCGGTTGCGGCAAGTCGACCGTGTTGCGTTCGCTGAACCGCATGCACGAGGTCATCCCGGGCTCGCGGGTCGAGGGCAAGGTGCTGCTCGACGGCGAGGACATCTACGCCAGCGACGTGGACCCGGTGCAGGTCCGCAAGACCATCGGCATGGTCTTCCAGCGAGCCAACCCGTTCCCGACGATGTCCATCCGGGACAACGTGGTAGCAGGGCTGAAGCTGGCGGGCGAGAAGAACAAGAAGAAGCTCGACGACATCGCCGAACGGGCGCTGCGCGGCGCGAACCTTTGGGACGAGGTCAAGGACCGGCTCGGCAAGCCCGGCGGCGGCCTCTCCGGTGGTCAGCAGCAGCGCCTGTGCATCGCCCGGGCGATCGCGGTGCGCCCGGACGTGCTGCTGATGGACGAGCCGTGCTCGGCGCTGGACCCGATCTCGACGCTGGCGATCGAGGACCTGATGTCGCAGCTGAAGCAGGACTACACGATCGTCATCGTCACCCACAACATGCAGCAGGCGGCGCGGGTGAGCGACCAGACGGCGTTCTTCAACCTGCGCGCGGTCGGCGAGCCGGGCCAGCTGGTGGAGATCGACGAGACGGGCAAGATCTTCTCCAACCCGACCCAGAAGGCGACGGAAGACTACATCTCCGGCCGCTTCGGCTGATCATTGGAAACGGCGAGCAACAGTGCCGAACCCGCCAGCTCCTGGCGAGTTCCTCGGGCGGTGGTGCCCGGGCGACGGGCGGGCCAGATGTTCCCTTCACCTGGGAGGATCACCCGTTTCACATTGCCGGGACATTGTCGAGGAAACCGTGGATCGCCTTGATCCGGGTGTTTTCGTCAAGGACCGCCACGTCGAAGCCGACCACCGCGGCTTCGCCTCCCGCCGGGCCGAGTTCCCAGGTGAAGCGGGCGATGTCGTGGTGGGCGTCAAAGACAACGCCCGCGCGGAAGACGAAGTCCGGGAACTGGGCCTGTACGGCCGCGATCGTCGCGTCGATGGCCTCCCGGCCCTGGACGTCGGCGAGCGGGTCGGTGTAGGTGCCTTCGTTCGCCCAGAGTTCGTCGACCATCGCGCGGCGCTTGTCGGCGTCCCGCTCGTTCCAGGTGGCGATGTAGCGGTCGAGGAGGTCGGTGTTCATCGGATAACCCTTCCGTTCTTCGGCTTGATGTGCGCCAGCTTGCGGCCCGGACGTCAGCGCGTCGATTACCCGGGAGGTAATGGCCCCGACGGCTAATGTCGTGGTGTGACAACGGTGAATCAGCGCCAGGTGGGTGTGCTGCTCCGGGATTGGCGGGAGCGGCGCAGGTTGAGCCAGCTGCAGCTCTCGGTGGACGCCGACATCTCGACGCGCCACCTCAGCTTCGTGGAGACCGGCCGGTCGAAGCCCACCAAGGAGATGATCCTGCGGCTCAGCGAACACCTGGACGTTCCGCTGCGGGAGCGCAACAGCCTCCTGCTCGCCGGCGGGTACGCGCCCGCCTACCCGGCGAGCGGCCTCGACGCACCGGAGCTGTCGGCGGTGCGGGCCGCGCTGCGCCAGGTGCTAGCCGGGCACGAGCCCTACCCGGCGCTGGTCGTCGACCGGGCGTGGCAGCTGGTCGAGAGCAACGTCAGCATCCAGCTGTTCCTGGAAGGCGTCGCGCCGGATCTCCTCGCGCCACCGGTGAACGTGCTCCGGATGAGCCTGCACCCCGAGGGCATGGCGCCGAAGATCCTGAACCTCGGCGAGTGGCGTTCCCACGTCCTCGGCCGGCTGCGCCGCCAGGCCACGACGACCGCGGACCCGGCGCTCGCCGACCTGCTCGCCGAACTCCGCGCCTACCCGTGCGACCAACCGGAACCGGAGGTGGAGCTGCCGGGTGCGAGCGATGTCGTGGTGCCGCTGCGCTTCCGCCACGGCGACCGGGAACTGTCGTTCTTCAGCATGACTGCGGTCTTCGGCACCCCGCTGGACGTCACGGTTGCGGAACTGGCCATCGAGTCCTTCTTCCCCGCAGACCAGACCACAGTGGAGTTCCTCCGCGCCCGGACACACATTTCGGCGAACCATCCACAGGTTCCGTTGAAGTGTCCACAGGGGACTTCGAGCTCAATGGAAATCGGACCGCTGATTCCCACCACGACGCGAGGCCGTCGCCGCCGCTGAAGGCGCATAGCCCACCCCCCGCAATCGGCACCGCTACTCGAGAATAGGTTGAAAACGCTCATTGAAATTGCGGGGCTAGGCCGGGGATTCGTCGGCGATGGTGGAGATGAAGGCGCTGGAGTCCTTGGGGTTCAGGGCCCGGGTGCAGACCTGTTCGAAGGACTTGAGGTAGTCCGCCGTGTCCTCGGCCTTGTCCAGGAACCGGGAGTTCGCCGAGTCGCCCAGGTGTACGACCTGCGGGTCGGCGTCGTCCGGGAACGAGAACACCGAGATCCGGTCGCCCATCAGCGGATGCCCGCCGCTGCGGAACGGCAGCATCTGGATGGTCACGTTGCGCCGGTAGCCCAGCAGCACCAGGTGCTCCAGTTGCTGGCGCATCACCCCCGGGCCGCCGACCGCGCGCCGCAGCGCGGACTCGTCGAGCACCGCCCACAGCTCCAGCGGGTTCTCCCCGAGCAGCCGCTGCTGCCGGGTGGAGATCACCGTCAGCCGCTCCTGCAGTTCGTCCGAGTCGTAGACCTGTGCGCCCGCCGTCAGCAGCGCCCGGCTGTACTCGGCGGTCTGCAGCAGCTCCGGCAGCGGATCCGCGCCGTAGCAGCTCACCGCCTTCGCCGAGGTCTCAAGCCCGAGGTAGGTCTGCAGGCCGGGCCGCTGAGCGGTGCTCGGGTACTGCTGCCACCAGCCGCGCTGCTTGGAATCCTGCGCGAGGTCCACCAGTGCCGAAAGCTGGTCGCTGGTGGCGCCGTAGAACTCGGCCATCAACCGGACGTCGGAGGTGCGCACCGGCACCCGGCCGAGTTCGATCTGGCTGATCTTGCCCTGGGAGCAGTCCAGGTGGGCGGCGACTTCGCGGTGCGTGCGGCCCGCGAATTCGCGCAGCCGCCGCAACTCGCTGCCCAGCCGCCGTCGATGCACGGTTGGACTCTTACGCACCGCACACCCCGTCGGACGCGGTTCGGAACCTTCTCACCCAAACGAGGATCGCACATGATGATCGCAACATCGAGTGCTGAGACCGAGTATTAATACTTCATCGGTCGAACCGCCCGTCACCTGCGAGAACGGCTCAGCCGGTCGGCATCTTTCCGGTCACGATGAAAACGACCCGGCGGGCCACCGAGACCGCGTGGTCGGCGAACCGCTCGTAGAACCGGCCCAGCAGCGTCACGTCCACCGCGGCCGCCACCCCGTACGACCACTCCGGGCTCATCAGCACGGTGAACAGGTGCCGGTGCAGGTCGTCCATCTCGTCGTCGTCTTCTTCGAGCCCGCGCGCGGCTTCGACGTCCTGCGTGCGGATCACGGTGCGGACCCGGCCGGCCAGTTTGACGGCGATCCGGCCCATCTCGGCGAAGTACGGCTGCACGTCCTGCGGCAGCACTGCGTTCGGGTGGCGGCGGCGCGCGGTCTTGGCCACGTGCAGCGCCAGGTCGCCCATCCGCTCCAGGTCCTCGGCGGCGTGGATGGTGGAGATCACCGTGCGCAGGTCGCCGGCCACCGGCGCCTGCAGGGCCAGCAGCCCGAAGGCGTGCTCCTCGGCCCGGGCTCGCGCCTCGTCGACCTGGACGTCTTCCTCGATGACCTGCTCTGCGAGCTCCAGGTCGGTCTCCAGGAGAGCTTTCGTGGCGCGCTCCATGGCCGTCCCGACCATCGTCGACATCGCAGCGAGTTCATCGGCGAGCTTGCCGAGCTGTTCCTGGTAGACCTCACGCATGCCGTCCAGGGTACTTCGAGCCGGAATCGGGCAGAATGCCCCGTGGTGAACCAGCGGTGAACGGCCCCTTATGAACCCGTTCGGAAGCCCGCCGCTCAGCCGCAGATGTCGGTTCCCGCGTTCACCGTGGACAGACCGCCCGGGACGTCAGGTGGCTGGTTCGGGTCCGAAGGCTGCTGCCGAACGTCGTTCAGCGTCGCCGCGGCGCTCCCACCGCTGGGCGTGGTGAGGGCCGCCGGTCCGCCGCTGCCTGACATGATCGGGGCATCGTCGAGGATCGCCTGGAACAGCGCCTGGGTGTCGGCTTCCCGCAGGATCTCCATGCCGTTCTCGTCGGCGTAGCCGGTGGTCGGCACGGTGATGAAGGTGACACGGCTGGCGTCCAGGCCCTGCATCTGCTGGCCCAGGTCCATCAGCCGGTCCACGCCGATGTTCTCGCCGAAGGTGTTCGCGCTGACCGCCTTGACGAAGTCGCCCAGCTTGCCCGGGTCGAGCAGCACCTGGCTGGACATCGTCTTGCGCAGCAGCGCCGAGAGGAACAGCTGCTGGCGCTGCATTCGGCCATAGTCCGAGGTGGGGTCGCCCTTGACGTGCCGGGCGCGCACGTAGTTCAGCGCCTGCTCGCCGGTGAGGGTCTGCCGACCCGCCTGGGGCAGCACGGTGCCGAGAATGGTGTCGACGATCGGCTTCTCGGTGCAGATCTCGACGCCCTGCACCGCGTCCACCATCGACTTGAAGCCCTGGAAGTCGATGCCCAGGAAGCTGTTCACGCGCAACCCGGAGATCTGCTGAATGACCTTCGTCGTGCACAGCGGGCCGCCCACGGCGTAGGCCGAGTTCAGCCGCACGTCCTTGCGCGCCGGAACCTGCTCACCCGTGTACTTGCCGGTGGTCGAGTCCCAGCGCTCGCAGGCGGGCATGTTGACCTTGAGGTCACGCGGGAAAGACACCAGGACCACGCGGCTCCGGTCGGCCGGGATGTGCGCGATGATCGTGGTGTCGGAGCGGGCCCCGGGCTCGTCCTGCTCGCTTCCGACGCCGTCCTCCGAGCTGGCCCCGGCCCGGGTGTCCGAGCCCACCAGCAGGAAGTTCTGGTCACCGGTCTGCTTGGCGACGTCCTTGATGGAGTCGGAGTTCGGGTCCAACGCCTGGACGGACGGCGGGCCCCAGATCGTGGTCGCGCCCCAGGCGATGCCGAGGGTCAGGAACACGGTCAGCGAGGCGGCCATCGCCACGGCCATCACGATCAAGTTTGTGCGGCGCTTGCGCTGCTTCTTCTTCCACTCCATCCGGGACTGGCCGTCCCGGCCCTCGACGAAGTCGAACGGGATGTCGGTGCCGAGTTCCGGCTCCCGGCGCGTGCCCAGCAGCCAGGCGTACTTCTTGCGCCGGGCCGCCTCCTCGGCGGCGATCTCGTCGTGCACGGCGGAGAACCGCGCCAGGGTGGCGTCGATCTCCTTGATGTCGTTCTTGCGCTCCTCGACGTCGTCCTCGACATCTTCGGCGTCGTCCTCGAACTCGTCGAATTCCTCGAACTCGTCGTAGGCGTCGCCGGAGACCGCGGGCGCGACGATGGCGGTCTCTTCGACGTCCGCGACCGGCGGGGCCACTGGCTTGGCCAAGGTGGTCTTCTCGTCTCCGGCGGGCGTGCGCTTGGGCCGCGCGACCATCGCGGTCTGCTCTGCCTTCGGCGGCTCGACGGGAATGGCCCGATGCTGGGTGGTGGCTTCCAGGTCCTCGCCTAGGGTCGGTGGCACCGGGCGCGCCGCTGGCGGTCGCGTCGCTGGCGGTCGCGGCGCGCGGCGCGGCGGCTTCGCTGGGGCTGGCTCGCCGATCAGCGCCTGCGTGATCCTGGTCGGCTCGGCAGCAGGCGGTTCGGCGCCGCCCCGCATCGTCGGCTCTCCCGAAGCGCCGTTGCGGGCAGGAGGTTCGACGAGCGCGCCGTTGTGCACGGGCAGCTCGCCCGGGTCCCCGTTGCGGGGCGGCTCAGCCAGAGCGCCGTTGCGCACGGGAGGCTCGGTGGGGGCGCCGCTGCGCGCGGCGGCGCCACCGGCGAAGGCCGCAGTGGTACCGCCGGGATTCGGTCGAGCGCGGCCAGCGGAGGCGTCGGCGGGCAGTGCAGGCCCGTCGGGGGGAACGCGGCGGCGGCCCTGCCGCAGCTCGCCGTTCGGCGCTTGAGCTGAGGGAGGGCCTGACGCTGGTGGCGCCCAACCCGGCGGCATAACCGGCGGGGCGCTTGGGTGGTTCGGCGGTGCGGAGCGGGAGCGGCGCGGAGCGCCCTCCGGCGCGGTCCAGCCGGACGGCGAAGCCGGCGGCTCGGGCCGGGCGGCCGGGCTGGCGAAGTGCTTGGGCGCTTCGGCGGCGCGGCGGGGTTTCGACGCCTGCGGCGGCTGCGGCGGCTGCGGGGGTTCCGGCGGCTGCGGGGGTTCCGGGGCTTCCGGTTCGGCGGCGCGTCGGCGGCTGGTGCCGCTGCTCGGGGCCTTGCCATGCTTGGAGAGCAGGTCGATGACGCGGGTACCGCCGGTGCCGTCGTCGCCCAACGCGCGCCGACGCCGACCGGTCGATGCGGTGGTGCCGCTATCGGCGGCGTCCTCGTCCGGGCGGGAACGCCGGCGCCCGAATTCACCATGCCGGGGGTCTTGCGGCACGCGTTTTCCCTCCCACCTGCGAAAGCCAACGGTCTACGAGTAGCCGACGCGCTCGATACCCCCCGACGCGTATCTGTCGGCGCCTCCGAGATAGTACGGCCGATCGCCCGAACTGACGATAGTGGGCGACAATTTCCTCACAATCAGTGCACGATCCTACCCGATGTCTCGCCCAATACGACCATCTGTGCTATGCCAGTTGACTGGCATAAACGAACTCAAATACACCCAGTGCTCCCGGTTGATCGCGATCAGTAACCGGCGGCCCTCCGCGGAATCGTGTCGTGCCGCTCGGCTGCATTTCCGGCCAATCGGACTTCGGAGCCCGTTCGGTGCGCGACCGCATTGCGCCCCGACTGCTTCGCGGCGTAGAGCAGCGCATCCGCGCTGATCAACTGCTGCTCGGCCGACACCGGCGCGGAATCGGCCGCGGTGTGCTCGTGCGCGACCCCGGCGCTGATCGTCACCCGCAGCCCCGGTGCCATCTGCGCCCACGGGAACCGCTCCACCCGGGAACGGGCCGTCTCGCACACCGCAACCGCGGCCGCCGGCTCGATGTTCGGCAGGACCAGGACGAACTCCTCCCCGCCGTAGCGCGCGCAGAACGCACCGGTTGGAAGCGCCTCCTGTAGCAGGTCGACGACGCGCTGCAGCACCCGATCGCCGAGCAGGTGCCCGTAGGTGTCGTTGACCTGCTTGAACCAGTCCAGGTCGACCAGCGCCACGGCCAGCCCGTCGTTCGTCCCGGCGTGCTCGGCCAGCAGATCGGCGAGTCGTTCGTCGAGGTAGCGGCGGTTGTAGCTGGCGGTCAGCGTGTCCCGCAGGCTCTGCTCGCGGGCCTCGGCGTGCTCGCGGCGCAGCCGGTTGACCTCGTGCCGCAGCTGCTCCGGCACCCGCGGGGTGTCCGCTGTGGACATCAGGTTCAAGGCCGACCGCAGGTGGTGGTAGGCCTGCCGCCACTGGCCCCGCGACGCCAGCAGGCTGGCGATCGACTCGTGCAGCTCCGCCATCCCGGTCCCGTTCGCCAAGTTCTGGCGGGTGCGGCGGCCGGGAGGCAGCACGATTGGCGGGTCGTCGTCACGCAGTGGCTCCGGCCCGGCGAAACCGTTGCGCAGTCCGGTCATCGCACTCACCTCCCGTCCGTGGTGTCGTCGGGTGGGGCGGATCGCTTGAGCTGGTCTGACTCGCCCGCCGCCTTAATTCCCTCAACCGGTTGACCCCAGGTCTGGTCTGAATATTCGAGCGCCGCTCGAATATTCAGCTGCCTAGGATGTGTACCGGGCGGAGGGGCGGATGTGGAAGCGAAACGGATCGGACCCACCCGCACGGACGAGCAAACCAGTGTGTGTTCCTCATCACCGCATAGCAACTTCATCGGTTCCCCCGTGTTTCGCGTTACGAGCCCTTGATTGCGCAACCAATTATCTGGTCGGGCAAGGCGCGAACCCGTGCATTCGACCGTCTAGCAGCACCAGGTGTAGCGAACCGATCTGATGTCCTGTGACACTGCCCGCCGTTCGGGTGGTCACCTCCACTCCGATGGCCCATACCGCGCCGCGCGGGCGGACTCCGTCCGGGGCGAATTCCGGATCCGGCCGCAGCGTCGACGATGCCGGATCGATTTCGACGGTCGTCTCCCCGAGTTCGCAGTTTTGACCCCGGAAATCGGGGTGTTGAGTGCGGCGGAAAAACTCCTGTTGTGCCTGAGGTCCTTGTGCAGCAGCGGTGTTGCTGTCCGCGAAATACTGCTTGGACAGTCGCAGCGGTTCGGAGTCGGTTACCGGTGCAGCACATCCGGCCGCGAACAGCACCACCGACACACCGACGAGGACGGCCCAACTGTGGCGAATTCGGCCCTTCGCAACGGATTGCGGTCTCGCGGGCACTCAGCCGCCGCTGCTGTCGATCTCCGCGCCGGCGGGCACCGTGACGTCGTCCGGGTCGTCCAGCCAGCCCTCCGGCAGCACGACCCGACCGGCCGAGCCCTGGCGTCCGCGCGGGCCCTCGCCGTCCGCTGGGAACGGCACCGCGGGGTCGAGCTGGGCCAGCAGGTCGTCGAGCTGGGCCAGGCTGGACACCAGGCCGAACTGGTGGCGCAGGTCGGAGCCGACGGGGAAGCCGCGCAGGTACTGCGCCATGTGCTTGCGCAGGTCGCGCAGGCCCTTCTCCTCGCCCATGTGGTCGGCCAGCAGCTCGGCGTGCCGCCGCAGCACCGCGGCGACCCCGCCGAGCGCCGGGCTGGCCGGGATGGGCTCATCGGCGAAGGCGGCCTGCAGGTCGCGGAACAGCCACGGGCGGCCGAGGCAGCCGCGACCGACGACGACGCCGTCGCAGCCCGTCTCGGCCATCATCCGCAGCGCGTCGTCGGCGCTGAAAATGTCGCCATTGCCGAGCACCGGGATGGTGCGGACGTGGTCCTTGAGCCTGGCGATGGCGGACCAGTCCGCGGTGCCCGAGTAGCGCTGGGCGGCGGTGCGGCCGTGCAGCGCGACCGCGGCGGCGCCGTTCTCCTCGGCGAGGCGGCCCGCGTCGAGGTAGGTGATGTGGTCATCGTCGATGCCGATGCGGAACTTCACGGTGACTGGGATGCCCGCCGGCTCGGCGGCGCGGACGGCGGCCGAAACTATCTCGGCGAACAGCCGCCGCTTGTACGGCAGCGCGGACCCGCCGCCCTTGCGGGTCACCTTGGGGACCGGGCAGCCGAAGTTCATGTCGACGTGGTCGGCGAGGTTCTCGTCGACGATCATCTGCACGGCCTTGCCCATGGTCACGGGGTCGACGCCGTAGAGCTGCATCGAGCGCGGGTGCTCGTCCGCGTCGAAGGTGATCATCTCCAGCGTCTTCGGATGCCGCTCGACCAGGGCCCGGCTGGTGATCATCTCGCAGACGTACAACCCGGCGCCGTACTCCCGGCAGAGCCGCCGGAAGGCGACGTTGGTGATCCCGGCCATCGGCGCGAGCACCACCGGAGGATCGACGGCGTAGGGGCCGATCTTCAGGAAGGGCGCGGCCACGGGGGCCGAGGCGGGAGGTGAATCGAGCGCGGTCATCGCCGTCCATTGTCCCCGACGCCGGGCCCCGATCGGCCATGACCTGCCTTGCGGGCACGGATGCAGGTGCCGAAGAACTGTGATCTCCATCGCATACGATCATCGTTGTCTGCTCGCCTGGCTGCTGACTGGGGAATTTTCATGGGTCCAGAGGCGCTATAACTCCTACCGGGGCGAGGCCGGCAAGATCGCCGACAACGCCCTGAACAGGGAATTCACCGCCAGCGCCCCGAACCAGGAGTGGGTCACCGACGTCACCGAGTTCCGCATCAACGACCGCAAGGTCTACTTCTCCCCGGTGATGGACCTGTTCGACCGGCAGATCATCGCCTACGCGGTCAGCGACTCACCCAACCTGGAGCTGACCAACTC
>NZ_JBSFLZ010000068.1:0-36208 GCF_053599315.1 Saccharopolyspora sp. NPDC000995 | reverse complement strand
CTACAGACGTCTGCTCTACCGATCTCGCGGGGCGGCGCGTGGCGACGGCCGGGCGGCGCGTGGCGACGGCCGGGCGGCGCGTGGCGGCACCGCTGGACGTCGCCGCGCCGGTCGAGCGGAGGTCCGCGAAATCGGCTCGCCGTTGCGGACTAGATCAAGACAATCGGGCCTGTCCAAGGACCTAATGCCCTGTGACCGTTGCGTCACAGGCAGCAAGCTGCCGGATGGCGGCTCAACCGCGCCAGCGGCGCCATCTCCAGGAGAGGGGGAGGTGGCGCCGCTTCATGCGCCGCTAGCGCTTCCGGCCGACCCCGCCGGGACCGGTCCAGGGCTTGCCGCCGGGCGGCATCTCCGGGGAGTCCGGCCGCCATTCCGTCAGGTCCACCAGGCCCGGTTCGAGCATCTCCAGGTCGCCGAACATCGCCGCGATTTGCGCCTTCGGCCGCATGTGGAAGCCGCCGATGCGCTCGCTGTACATCTCTGCCGCTTCCCGGGTGGATTCCTGGACGTCGCTGCACGCATGCGAGATCGCCAGGTAGCTGCCGCGGGGCAGCCGGTCGACGTAGCTCGACACGATGCTGACCGGGTCGTCGGCATCCGGCACGAAGTGCAGGACCGCGAGGAACAGCACCGCGATCGGCTCTCCGAAGTCCAGCATCGACCGTACCTCCGGGTCGTCGAGCACTTGGTCGACGACCCGGAAGTCGGCGCGGATGGCGACCGCCCGGTCGTTGCCACGCAGGATGGACCGGCTGTGCATGACCGCGACCAGATCGCTGTCGACGTAGACGACCCGGCAGTCCGCGGCCATCTGCTGGGCGATCTCGTGCACGTTGCCCACCGTCGGGATTCCCGAGCCCAGGTCCAGGAACTGCCGGACGCCCAGGCCAGCCAGGTGGCGGACCACCCGGCGCAGGAACGACCGGTTGGCCCGCAACACCGCGGGCAGGGACGGCATCATCTCCGCCGCCTTCTCCGCCAGGTCCCGGTCGACCTGGAAATTGTGCGAACCACCCAGGTGCACGTCGTAAACACGCGCCGAGCTGGGTTTCGCCACATCGACCCCCTGCGCCCACCACGACCGCGTGTTCACGTCGCACCCCCGATTTCGGTGACTCCCACCACATCGGATTAGAAAGCGGTCCGCAATCCCCTGGTCGACTACCGATCGTCGACCAACGACAGCGCACCCGACGGGCAGACGTGCACCGCCTCCCGCACCGCGGCCACCGCGCTGTCGTCGCCGTCGTCGACCTCGGTCGCCAGCAGCACCACCCGGCCGTCCTCGTCGTTCTGGTCGAACAACGCCGGTTCGGTCAGTACGCACTGGCCCGCGCCCACGCAGCGGTCCAGATCCGCCTCGATCCGCATGATTGCTCCTCTCACCAGGTCACGGGCATTTCGTAGATCCCGTAGATGTTCGCGTCGGACTTGAACGGTAAGTCGTCGACGCCGACGGCCAGCCGCAGTCCTGGCAGCCTCCGGAACAACGTGTCGAAAACGATCTGCAGTTCTAGCCGCGCCAGGTTCTGCCCCAGGCACTGGTGCGGGCCGAAGCCGAACGCAACGTGCCCACGAGCGTTGCGGTTGATGTCCAGTTCGTCGGGCCGGTCAAAGACCTCGGGGTCGCGGTTGGCCGAGCTGCCCAGCGCGACAACACCCTCCCCCGCCCGGATCAACACGCCGCCGATCTCTACGTCCTCCACCGCGGTGCGCGAGGTCGCCGCCTCGATGATGGTGAAGTAGCGCAGCAGCTCCTCGATGGCGGGCAGCGTCTTGGCCGGGTCGGCGACGATCTCCGCCAGCTGGTCCGGGTTCTCCAGCAGCGCCAGGGCGCCCAGCGAGATCATGTTCGCGCTCGTGTCGTGCCCGGCGACCAGCAACAGGAACGCCAGCAGCACGAGCGCGTCGTGGTCGACCTCGCCGACTTCGCGCTGCTTGCGGATCTGCCTGCCGATCAGGTCGTCGGTGGGCTCATGCTCCTTGGCGGTCACCAACCCATCCAGGTATGCCTGGATTTCCCCGACCGCGGCGCCGCGGCTCTCGGCAGAGGTCGTCCTCTGAAGCATCCGGCTGCTTCGCTCCTGGAAGAAGTCGTGGTCGGCGTAGGGCACGCCCAGCAGCTCGCAGATCAGCAGCGACGGCACCGGCAGCGACAGCGCCCGCACCAGGTCGACCGGGCGGGGCGCGGCGAGCATCTCGTCGATGCAGTCGTCGACGATCTGCTGGATACGCGGTCGCATCACCTCGATCCGCCGGACGGTGAACTCGCCGAGCACGGCGCGTCGGGCCGCGGTGTGCGCGGCCCCGTCCAACCCGATCATCGACGGGGCCATGAGGTCGGCGATGGCCCGCTGGCCGGGCGAGAGCTGCGGGTATCCGGGACGGCGCAAGTCGGAACTCATCCGCGGATCGCCGAGCACTTGGCGGAAGTGCTCGTGCCGGGTCACCAGCCAGGCGGTTCCGCCACCCGCCATCGGGACCTTGGTGACCGGCGCTTCGGCGCGCAGTTCGGCGTATTCCGGTTCGGGTGCGAACGGGCAGGTGCGAACTTTCGGGTAGGCCGCCAGGTCAACAGCTGGTTTTGACATCGTGGCTCCCTGATCACCGAACGAACAAGTGGATTGATCTCTTCCGTCTTATAGCGAACCGGAAGGTTCCCGTCCATAACTTCCGGACTGGGACATGCGGCAACCCGCCCAACCCAATGCACAGCACGCGAGCAAGGACCATGACGACCGACGCCACGGCTACGGGCCGATGCCCGCCGCAACCGGGACCGGATCATCGCGGCGGCGCGGACCCGAAAGTCGACCAGTCCTGCAAAGAACTGCTGCAAATCCTGGACGGGCTTGTACGCGGCGCGCAGGTCAACGGCTCGCTGCGCCCGGACAGTCAGCAGCAGCGACCTGGGTGTGATCCTGTCCCTTGTGTTGCAGGGCGTGCACGGCGCCCCCGACGACATCCGCCACGAAGCTCCGGCCCACTACCTGACACTGATGCTCGACGGGGGGCGTGCCCTGGTGACCCGAGGTCAGCTCGCCAGGTCGTCGGCCTGGAACAGGCCAAATATGTTGCCCTCGGTGTCCCGGCAATAGGCCACCCAGCCCATGCCGGTCAGGGCGGTCTTGGGCATCGCCACCCGGCCGCCGGCGGTTTCCACGATCGACAGCATGGCTTCGATGTCGGCCACTTCCACGGTCGTCGCGAACGCTGCGATCGGCGTTTCGTCGGAGGGCTCGGGGCCCTTGCGCGGCAGCAAGCCGCCGTCGATGCCTGGGCCCTCACCGGTCAGGATCAACCAGTACTGCTCGTCACCCCACTGCTGGAACCGCCAGCCGAACACGGTCGAGTAGAAGGTGTGGGCGCGGTCCACGTCTCCCGCGTGGATCTCGAAGTGCACGGGACGCAGCATGGCGGCCTCCTCGACGCCGGTCGTCGTCTGCGAACCTAAGGCCTGCCCGCCGCACCCGCACTGACGATCAGAGACCGGGAGGCGATCACCCGCGGGCGGGCACCAGCAACCGAAGCACGTGATAGCCCAGCAGCGTCACGACGGTGCCCAGCGCGATGCCGCTGAGGCTGAACTGCGGGGTGATCTGCAGCGACACCCCGCCGATGCCAGTGACCAGCCCGGCGGCCAGCGGCATCAGGTTGACCGGGTCGCCGAAGTCGACGCGGTTCTCCGTCCAGATCTTCGCGCCCAGCAGGCCGATCATGCCGTAGAGCACGACGGTGATGCCGCCGAGCACGCCACCCGGGGTCGCCGCGATCACTGCGCCGAACTTGGGGCACAACCCAAAGAGGATCGCCACGATCGCGGCCACCCAGTAGGCCGCCGTGGAGTACACCCGGGTGGCGGCCATGACACCGATGTTCTCGGCGTAGGTGGTTGTGGGCGGGCCACCGACAGCGCTGGAGAGGGTGCTGGCGATGCCGTCGGCGAAGATCGCGCGCCCGAGGCTGCCGTCCAGCTTGGTGCCGGTCATCTCCTCCACGGCCTTGACGTGCCCGGTGTTCTCCGCGATCAGCGCGATCACCACGGGGAGCACGACAACGATCGCCGCCGCGTCGAACGACGGCGCGTGCAACGTCGGCAGGCCGAACCAACTGGCATCCGCGACGCCGCTGAGATCGAGCCGGAAGTGCGTGCTGACCACGCCGCTGGCATTCGGCGCGGTGATCGGTCCGAAGCCCAGGTCGAACAGCCACGACAGGGCGAAACCGACGACCAGCCCGATCAGCACCGCGATGCGGGGCCAGAATCCGCGTAGCAGCACGCTACAGCCGAGCACGACGATCATGGTGATCAAGGCGATCCACTGGTCCTGCGGCCAGTACGACTCGGCGACCACCGGGGCGAGGTTGAAGCCGATCAGCATCACCACCGCACCCGAGACCGCGGGCGGCAGCAACCGGTGCACCACCTGCGGGCCGACGAAGTGGATGATCACCCCGACCGCGGACAGCACCAAGCCGAGCACCAGGATCGCACCGGTGACCGTCGAGCTGTCCCCACCACCAGCCCGGATCACCGTAACCACACCCACGAAGGACGCGCTGCTACCCAGGTAGCTGGGGATCTTGCCCTGCACGATCAGCAGGAAGAGGATGGTCGCCACGCCCGAAACCATGATCGCGAGGTTGGGATCCAGTCCCATCAGCACCGGGAAGACGAAGGTGGCGCCGAACATGGCCACCACGTGCTGCGCGCCAAGCCCGACGGTGCGCCCCCAGGACAGCCGCTCATCCGGGGCCACCGCCTCGCCGGGGCGCGGCGTGCAACCCTCCCCGTGCAGCTTCCAGCCGATCCCCAGCTTCGCGCCGAGTCCCTGCCGCATGGCGCCCCTCCCCGTTCCACCCCGCCGATCGGGGCTGCGGCCGGAACTCTACAAACCCGCGGCCGTGTGGCCTCCGCCGCAGGTCGTGGGGTGTCAGGACATTGCCGGGATGACGCTCTCGCCGTAGGCGTCCACTGTGGATTCGATGGCGTCGTGCATGGCGTAGATCGCGAACTGGTCCACGCCCGCGTCGCGGAGTTCCCGCAGCTTGTCCACGTGTGCTTGGGCAGGGCCGAGCAGGCAGAAGCGGTCCACGATCTCGTCCGGCACGAACTCGGTGCTGGGGTTGTCGGCACGGCCGTGGTGCGAGTAGTCGTAGCCGTCCCGGCCCTTGACGTAGTCGGTGAGCGCGGCGGGCACCGCCCCGGTGGTGTCGCCGTAGCGGGCGACCAGGTCGGCGACGTGGTTGCCGACCATCCCGCCGAACCAGCGGCATTGCTCGCGGGCGTGGTCGAGGTCGTCGCCGACGTAGCCCGGGGCCGCCACGCAGACAGTGATCGACGCCGGGTCGCGGCCCGCGTCAAGGGCGGCCTGCCGGACGTGGTCGACCATCCACCGCGTCAGGTACGGATCGGCGAGCTGCAGGATGAAGCCGTCGGCTTGCCGACCGACCAACTCCAGGGCCTTCGGCCCGTAAGCACCCATCCAGATCGGCAGCCGACCATCGCGCACCCACGGCAGACGCACCGGGGTGCCGTGCAGCTGCACCTCTCGGCCCTCCGCGAGGTCCTTGATCACGTGCATGGCCCGTTTGAGCGTCGCGAGGGTGGTCGGCCTGCCCCCGGTGACGCGCACCGCGGAGTCACCCCTGCCGATGCCGCACACCGTGCGCGGCCCGAACATGTCGTTGAGCGTGGCGAAGGTCGAGGCGGTGACAGTCCAGTCACGGGTGGCCGGGTTGGTGACCATCGGCCCGACGGTCAGCCGCTCGGTCGCGGCCAGGATCTGGCTGTGGATGACGAACGGCTCCTGCCACAGCACGCACGAGTCGAAGGTCCATCCGTGGCTGAAGCCGAGCCGCTCGGCCTGGCGCATCCGGTCCACCACCGACCAGGCTGGCGGATCGGTCTGCAGAACAAGTCCAAAGTCCATGCTTCACGTCCCAAGTCGGTCAGATCAGGTACTGGCAGCTCTCGCGCGGCAGAAACCGGCCGCGCCCGGTCCGGCCGGTGTAGGTGCCGACGTCGACGACGACCTCGCCGCGGGACAGCACGGTGCGCACCCGTCCGGTGATCCGCTTGCCCTCGTAGGCGTTGTAGTCGACGTTCATGTGGTGTGTCTCGGCCGAGAGCACCTGCTCGGCGCGCGGGTCGTAGATCACGATGTCCGCGTCGCCCCCGGGCGCGATGGTGCCCTTGCGCGGGTGCAGGCCGAACATCCGGGCCGGGGTGGTGCAGGCCAGCTCGATCCACCGACGGCGGCTGATGCGCCCTTCCACCACGGCCTGGTGCAGCAGGTCGATCCGGTTCTCCACACCCGGGATGCCGTTGGGGATCTTCGAGAAGTCGCCGCGGCCGAGCTCCTTCTGGTCCTTGAAGCAGAACGGGCAGTGGTCGGTCGACACCACGGAGAGGTCGTTGGTGCGCAGCGCCTGCCAGAGGTCCGCCTGGTGTTCGACCGGCCGCAGCGGTGTCGAGCAGACGTACTTCGCGCCTTCGAACTCCGGCCGCGCCAGGTCGTCGGTGGTCAGGAACAGGTACTGCGGGCAGGTTTCGCCGAAGACGTTGAGTCCGTTGTCGCGGGCCCGGGTGATCTCCGCGACTGCCTCGGCGGCGGAGACGTGCACGACGTACAGCGGCGCACCAGCCACTCTGGACAGCTGGATCGCCCGGTGCGTCGCTTCGGCCTCCAGCAGCGGGTGCCGGACCTGCCCGTGGACCTTGGGGTCGGTGCGCCCGGCGGCCAGCGCCTGCTGCACCAGCACGTCGATGGCGATGCCGTTCTCGGCGTGCATCATCGTCAACGCGCCGTTGTCGGCGGCCTGCTGCATGGCGCGCAGGATCCGCCCGTCGTCGCTGTAGAACACGCCGGGGTAGGCCATGAACATCTTGAAGCTGGTGATCCCCTCGGCGACCAACATGTCCATCTCCTTCAGCGCTTCGTCGCCGACGTCGGAGAGGATCATGTGGAAGCCGTAGTCGATCGCGCACTGCCCGTCGGCCTTGGCGTACCAGGCGTCTAGGCCTTCGCGTAGGGAGCCGCCGACCGGCTGGATCGCGAAGTCGACGATCGTGGTGGTACCGCCCCACGCGGCGGCCCGGGTCCCGGTCTCAAACGTGTCCGCGGCAAACGTCCCGCCGAAGGGCATCTGCATATGCGTGTGCCCGTCCACGCCGCCCGGGATGACGTAGTACCCGGACGCGTCGATCATGCTGTCCGCAGTGGACACCCACTGCTCGGCGACGGCGGGCGCGGCGATCGCGGCGACCTGTTCGCCGTCGACGAGCACGTCCGCCCGGGTTTCCTCAGTCGCGGTGATCACCAGGCCACCGCGGATGATCATCCGGCTCATCGCCGCCCCGCCTCCTCCAGCGCCGCGACCAAGATCCGGCCGCCCTCGCGCGCCTCGGCCTCGGTAAGAGTCAGCGGCGGCGCGATGCGCAGCACGTTGCCGTCCAGCCCGCCCTTGCCGATGAGCACGCCGCGGCGCCGGGCCGATTCGAGCGCCTCGGTGGCGATCTCCGGCGCGGGCGTTCCGTCGGCGTTCGCCAGCTCGACGCCGATCATCAGGCCTTTGCCCCGGACGTCGACGACCGTCGGGACCCGGCCGAGCGCTCCGTCAAGCTCCTTGCGCAGCACCGCACCGACGCGCGCGGCGTTGCCCTGCAGGTCGTTGGCGACGAGGTGGTCGAGGTTGGCCAGCGCCCCGGCGGCGGTAATCGGGCTGCCGCCGAAGGTGGAGATCGAGTTCGCCTGGACGCTGTTCATGATCTCGGCGCGGGCGATGACGCCCCCGACCGACAGGCCGTTGCCGATGCCCTTGGCGAAGGTGACGATGTCCGGTGCCCCGTTCGCGTCGTGCGCCTGCCAGCCCCAGAAGTGCTCGCCGGTCCTCCCCCACCCGGTCTGCACCTCGTCGCTGATCCACAGGATGCCGTGCCGGTCGAGGACCTCCTTGAACCGCGCGAACAATCCGTCCGGCGGGGTGGCGAACCCGCCGACACCCTGGATGGGTTCGGCGATCAGGCAAGCGACGTTGCCGTGCAACTGCCCGAGCACGTCCTCCAGATCGGACACGCACGCGGCGGTGAACTCCTCGTCCGGCAGGTTGGCGAGTGGAGTGCCGCGCCGACGGCTGCCGTGCACGTACGCCGTCTGCACCGGGGAAAGGCTCGTCGGCGACCAGCCTCGGTTGCCGGTCACCGCCAGCGCCGAGAACGACCGGCCGTGGTAGCTGTTGCGCAACGCCAACACCTGGTTCGAGGCACGGTAGCCGGTGGCCAGCAGCAGCGCGGTGTCGTTGGCCTCGGTACCGCTGGTCGTGAAGAACACCCGCGGGTCCTCGATTCCGGACAGCTCCGCGACCCGCTCCGCTAGCTCGATCATCAGGCGGTTGAGGTACAGCGTTGAGGTGTGCAGGATCCGGTCGGCCTGCGCGCTGACCGCCGCCGTCACCTCGGGCAGCGCGTGTGCCGTCATCGTCGTGAGGATGCCGCCGAAGAAGTCCAGGTACCGGTTGCCCTCGGCATCCCAGACGTGCCGCCCCTCGCCGCGCTCGATGTCGATCGGCTCGTCGTAGTACAGCGCGAGCCAGTCCGGCAGCACCGCGCGGTGTCGCTTGGTCAGCTCGGAGTGCGTGCTCGTCATCGTCGCTCCCTCACGGCTCGGTCAGCAGGCGGTAGGCGTCGGGTCGCCGGTCGCGGTAGAACGCCCACTTCTGGCGGACCTCGTCGATCAGGCCGAAGTCGAGGTCGCGCACCACGAGTTCCTCGTCGGCGTCGCCGGCGGGCTCGCCGACGAACCGACCGTACGGGTCTACGAAGTAGCTGGTGCCGTAGAAGTCGTTGTCGCCGTACTCCTCGACGCCGACCCGGTTGATCGCCGCGATGAAGTACTCGTTGGCGACCGCCGCGGCCGGCTGTTCGAGCTTCCACAGGTAGGACGAGAGGCCGCGGCTGGTCGCCGACGGGTTGTAGACCAACTGCGCGCCAGCCAGCCCGAGCGCCCGCCAGCCCTCCGGGAAGTGCCGGTCGTAGCAGATGTAGACGCCGACCCGGCCGACCGCGGTGTTGAAGACCGGCCAGCCGAGGTTGCCGGGCCGGAAGTAGTACTTCTCCCAGAACCCGGGCAGGTGCGGTAGGTGGTGCTTGCGGTACTTGCCGAGGTAGCTGCCGTCGGCGTCGATCACGGCGGCGGTGTTGTAGTAGAAGCCGGGCCCGTCGATCTCGTAGACCGGTACGACGACGACCATGCCGAGTTCCCGCGCCAGCGCGCACATCCGCTGCGTGGTCGGGCCGTCCGGCACCGGTTCCGCCCAGCGGTAGTGCTCCGCCTCCTGCACTTGGCAGAAGTACGGGGCGTTGAAGACCTCCTGGAAGCCGATGATCCGGGCGCCCTGGTCGGCGGCGGCGCGGGCGTGCTTCTCGTGCTGGTCGACCATCGAGGCGGTGTCGCCGGTCCACTTCGCCTGGACCAGCGCCGCACGAACGATGTTGGGCATGGTTGCGCTGCACCCCTTCGGTCCGTGATGCCCTCTAACACGACGTCCGGAGGGCGACCATGACGAGCCGGTCGGCCCGTTCATCGACGGTATGACCAGCGGACTACACGCGCAATGATCAAGCGATTACGCAGAGTTCCCATTCTCTGCATCGCCGGAACCTGACGTGCGCCCCGACGAGCGAAGATGGCAGAAACGCACCGGCGCTTCGCCGTGCGAATTCCTTCGAACAGGCGAAGCGCCGGTGTGTCGGACACGGCGAGGAGCAGATGCGCATGCTCGCCGCGCCTTGTCACGACTTCTTAGGGAGGGCGTCCAACTTCTCTAGAACTCCAGCGTAGATGCGCTTGAGGCCGCCCGGGGCGAACGTTCGCTCGAAGAACCCGCCGATTCCCTTCGCGCCTTCCCACGTGGTCTCGATCCGCACGAGGCAGCCGTCGTTCTCCTCGCGCACCGTCCACGTGGTCACCATGCTGGAGTTAGCGTCGGTCTCGACGACCTTGCCGGGTTCCGGCTCGCTCACGACGGCCTTGACATCGCGCACGCGCTTGGAGGTCGCCTGGAGCTTCCAGGTAGCGATCGTTCCCGCACCTGTGCCGCCTTCGACGACCGCGTAGTCCCGGTAGTGCTCGGTAAGGATCTTCGGCCTGCTTTGCGCGTAGTCGGCGATGATCGTCCGCACCTGCTCCGCGGATGCGGCGGTCCGGCGCTGCGCGCTGGCCGTGACCTTGCCCATGTCATTCCTCCAAGTAACCGACGGTAGACTGCACCACCTATCTCATCAGCACGACTTACCACGTGCGCCACCAGTTCCCGAGCCAGGCGAGGCTGGGCGCCAGCGTCGGCCGCCTGTTGTTTGCTGCGCAGATCCATGGCCCGCCTTCAGCGCAGCGACTCGACGAACCGAGACCACCGTTTAGCCAGGAAGGGCAGCAAATTCCGGCGCAGGCCGGCAAGGGGCCTGTCACCGTCGCACTGCGGATTCCCGAAGTACGATCACCGATTCCGCGAATCCGCCCAGGCAAACGAGCCGTTCGCTCAGCTGCCGAGGCCGATTCCGCGGCTGTCGAGGAGGCGCAACCACCATCCGCGGCGTCCGCGGTTCTCGTCGGCGCGGGTGAGGGCACGGCGGGTGTACTGGACCAGCGGCCAGCCCGACGCCGGACGGTCGGATCCTGTGGGGCGGCTACGACGCGGTGTACTACTTCGGCGGGCGCACCGATCCGGCGCTGGCCGGGCATGATGCGGCGCACCGCCAACTCGCGCGGAACTGCGAGGATCGCCGTCCACAGCCCTGTGAACCCGCCGCCCACCACCACGAGATCCGCCCGGTCATCGCCGGGCAGCGGGTCCCGCGATGTCGGCCGGTCGGGGCGATCCGTCCAGAAAACGGCTATTTCGGCGTCGGCCAACGCCATGTCGAGCTGGTTCATCCGCCGCTATTCCCACCACGGCCGGTAGCCGACGCCGTGCCTCGCCGCCCGGTTCACGTCCCGGCGCAGCTCCCGGGTTTCGCGCGCGATACCCGGCGCGAAACCGTGTTTGATGGCGCGGTGTTCGGCGGTCTCCCCCATGTAGCAGACCGAGTAGAACAGCCCGACCAGCAAGCCCAGCAGGACCGAGACCATCCTGATCCACAGCGGACCGGGCAGCAGTACCAGGAGGCAGAACGGCGCCAGCTGGGTAAGGGCGCGGGCGAGGTGCCGCAGCACCCAGGTCGGGCACGTGACGTCGCGCAACACCCACTCGGAGCACCGGTTGGGAAGCCTGCCACCGAAGGCGTACCAGACCCATTGCGCTGGATTGGGCCGGTTCTTCGCCATTGCTCCAGGCTAGTCATCGAGGGTTTTGGTCGGAGCCGCCCATTCGGCGGGTGCTGGACAACGGCTCAATCCTATGGGCGGCGCGCCTCGGCACCCGCACCCGTCCCCTGCGCCGCGTGCGTCCCGCGACACATCTGCCGGATACCGGTAACGAACTGTGCCCTTGATCGATGTTCTGGGCAGAAGGGGTGAGTAGCGTGTTCGTCGTCGTTGTGGCTTTGTTGTTGGTGCTGATCCTGGGTGTTGTCATGTTCACCGATGTGCTGGACGGCAAGGAGCCGTCGGGCCGCGGCCTGAAGGACGCGGTGGCGCAGTTGCGGCGGGAGATCCGCCTGATCGGCCACCGCTGATCGTCCAGAATGGACTCCGGCCTCGCCTGTGGCGGGGCCGTTCTGGTACGCCGGGCGGCCGCACCCCCTCGCACCAGTGATGATCTTGTAATCGCCGTGGGACCGGGGGGCTGGCGACCCGGACCCGCGGTGTCGTAGGGTTCGACCGGCCGCTTCACTCGTTCGAGTGAACTGGCGGCGTCACGAGCAGACCATACGGCCGACAGGTGGTGACAACAGTGGGTAAGTCGTCGTTGCCGCGAGCCCGTACTCGGGGCCGCCACCGGCGGGTGGAACCCAAGACGTGGCAACACGCCACTCCCCCACGGGTGATCGGCTACGCGGTCGCGGTGTTCCTCACCGTGATCGCGGTCAGCAGCGCCTACCACCGCACCGACGCGCCGCAGGCAGTCCCGGAACCTGCTCCGCAGGGGACCGCCGTCCAGTCCGGGGCGAAGTTCCTCGTGCCGCAGGTCACTCCCACCGTCCCGAACTTGACCGCCCCGACACCAGAACCGCGGCTGGTCGCCAGCGAGACGCCCGCGCCTGCGCCGACCACCACCGGCACCGCGCCGACGACCATCAAGCGACCCGCGCAGACCGAGGCCCCGGAAACCACGAAGGCACCAAAGCCGGCTTCCCCGACCTCGACCAGTGCGGAGTCCTCGCAGCCGGAGCCATCCCAGTCCTCTGAACCGTCCCAGACCACGCAGCCGTCGGAGCCGCCGAGCGAGTCGGCCCCGCCCTCGCAGCCCGAGCCGGAGCCGACCCCGCCGAGCAGCTCCAAGCCGGCACATCCAGGCCTGCTGCCGGAACTCGGTGGCGTCATCGACGGCATTACCGGTCTGCTGCCGAACCGCTAGCCTTCGCGACTCCGGCACCCCGGTGGGACAGTTGATCCAGGGGGTGCCGACATGGACACAGTCGCGATCACCGGCGGAACCGGACACCTCGGGCGCGAGCTGGTGCGCATGCTCAAGCCCACGCACCGGGTGCGGGTTCTGACGCGCCGTCCCGGCACCGACCCCGAAGTGGAGTGGGTGCCGGGAGACCTAACCACCGGAGAAGGTGTCGCCGAGACGGTGGCCACCGCGCACACAGTGGTGCACGCGGCGACGTATTCTCCAGCCGCGCAGCGGGGTTTCACGCACCCCGTCGACTTCTGGCGCAGCCCGCCCGACGTGGACGTCGACGGCACCAGCCGGTTGCTCGAAGCTGCCGCCGCGGCCCGGGTCCGGCACTTCCTGTACGTCTCGATCGTCGGCGTGGACCGGCCGGCCATGCCGTACCTGCGGCTGAAGCACACCGCCGAAGAGCTCGTCAGCGTCGCCGATGTGCCTTGGTCGATCGTGCGCGCGACCCAGTTCCACTGGCTGCTGGACCGGATGTTCAACCGGGTCTCCCGGCTGCCGGTGCTGCCGCTGCCGGGCGCGCTGCCGACGCAGCCCGTTGACGTCGGCGACTTCGCCGATTACCTGGTCGAATGCATCCGCGACGGTGCCGGGCAGCGGCGCGAGGACTTCGGCGGCCCGGAGGTGCTCACCCTCCGGGATGCGCTGCGGACCTGGCAGCGCGCCCGCGGCAGCGACCGACGGGTACTGGGGCTCCCGGCGCCACATCGGCTGCGCCGCATCGCCACCGACATGACCTGCCCGGGCGGCCGCCGGGGCAAGATCACCTGGGTGGAGTGGCTGCAGTCGCATCCCGCCGGGTGACCGCCGTCCACCCCGAGGTGGGCACCGACCGCTCTCCTACGATCTAGGCGTACGGAGTACGGAGGCGGGTGCGATGGCGACCGAGTACAGCGGTGGCGGAGATCCGGCACGCAGCCTGGCGCTGCTGTGGCGGACCCAAGACGGGCCGGGCAGCGGCCGAAAGGGGCGTTCCGACCTCAGCGTGGACCGCATCGTGCGGGCCGGGATCGAGATCTCCGACACCGACGGGCTCGCCGCGCTCTCCATGCGCCGGGTCGCCGACCACCTCAGCGTCGGCACCATGTCGCTGTACACATACGTGCCGGGCAAGGCCGAGCTGATCGACGTCATGCTCGACACGGTCTACGGCGAGACCGCCCGCCTTGAACCCGAATCGGACTGGCGCGGCAGGTTGACGCAGATCGCCTGGGAGAACTGGGCGCTGTACCGCCGGCATCCGTGGATGCTGCAGGTCGCGGCCGGGCGCGCGGTGGTGGGGCCAAACGCGATCGCCAAGTACGACTACGAGCTGGGCGCGGTCGCGGAGCTGGGGCTCGCCGAGGTCGAGATGGACTCCGTGCTGAGCCTGGTGCTGGGGCACACCGAGGCCGCAGCCCGCCGCTCGGTGGAGATGGCGCAGGTCGAGCAGCGCAGCGGGATGACCGACGAGCAGTGGTGGCGTGCGCACGCGCCGCAGCTCGGCCAGCTCCTCGACCCGCAGCGCTACCCGACCGCCGCCCGCGTCGGCGCCGCAGCGGGCGAGGCCCACGGCTCGGCGCACAACCCGGAGCACGCCTTCGAGTTCGGCCTGCAACGAATCCTCGACGGCATCGAGACCTTCGTCGCGAGCCGCCGGTAGCCCTGTTCAGGCGATCTTCACCAGCATCTTGCCGGTGTTCTCGCCGCGCATGAGGCCGAGGAAGGCGTCCGGGGCGTTACGCAGGCCCTCGACGACCGTCTCCCGATAGTTGATCTTGCTGTCGCGTAGCCAGCTCCCGACCTCTGCGAAGAACTGGTCCTTGAGGTGTGCGCGGTCGCCAACGATGAAGCCCTGCAGCTTCAGCCGCTTGGAGACCAGCATGAACAAGTTGTTCGGGCCGGGCTCCGGCTCCGCGTTGTTGTACTGCGAGATCATGCCGCACTCGGCAACCCGGCCGAAGTCGTTGAGCGAGCCGATCGCGGCCTCGAGGTGCTCGCCGCCGACGTTGTCGAAGTAGACGTCGATGCCGTCGGGCGCGGCTGCTTTGAGCTGCTCGGCGACCGGGCCCTCGTGGTAGTCGAACGCGGCGTCGAAGCCGACCTCGTCCAGCAGGTAGCGGACTTCTCCGCGGATCCGGCGCTGCCGATGACCCGGGACGCGCCTCGCAGCTTGGCGATCTGGCCGACCAGCGAACCGACCGCTCCGGCCGCACCGGAGACGAACACGACGTCGCCTTCCTTCTGCTCGGCGACGTCGACGAGCCCGACGTAGGCGGTCATGCCGGGCATGCCGAGCACGTAGAGGTAGGCGCTCGGCGGAGCGGCCTGCGGGTCGACCTTGACGGCGTGCCTGGCTTCCAACGCCGCGTAGTCGCGCCAGCCGAAGTTGTGCAGCACGAGGTCACCGGGCTGGAAACCCTCGGCGTTCGAGGCGACGACCTCGCCGACCGCGCCACCCTGCAGCGCCTTACCCACGAAAGGCGGGACGTAGGACTTGCCCGCGTTCATCCGGCCGCGCATGTACGGGTCGACGCTCATCCACAGGTTGCGGATCAGCAGCTCACCGTCGCCGGGCTGCGGTGCATCGACCTCGACGATGTCGAAGTTCTCCGATGTCGGCCAGCCCTTGGGGCGCGACGCGAGGCGGATTTCCAGGCCCTTGCTCATCTGCAGCTCCTTCGCGGATGCGGTCGGAGCCGACACTACAAAAATGTCAATCACTGCCAATTGTCGTGTCATGACTTATGTCGCGGCCTGGCACAATGGGTGGCATGACCGTCCCGGCCGACCATGGTGGCCTACGTGCCCGCAAGAAGCAGCGCACGCGGGCCGCCCTGATCGACGCGGGCCTGGACCTGTTCCTGGCGAAGGGCTACGACGCGACCACCATCGACGAGATCGCCGCCGAGGTGGAAATATCATCGCGCACGTTCTTCCGCTACTTCGCTGGCAAGGAGGACGTGGCACTGGCCAAGGGCGCCGAGTTCGACGACCTCGTGCTCGACGCCCTCGCCGCCCGGCCCGCCGACGAACCGCCGCTTACCGCCCTGCGGCACGCAGTGCTTGGCATGATCCGCGAATCGTCCTCCGCCGACGTCCGCCGGTTCCTCCACGTCCAGCACCTGATCAACAAGACTCCGCCGCTACTGGCGGGCAACCTCCGCCGAGCGGCCGGCAGCGAGGAGCGGCTGACCGCGGAGATCGCCGCGCGGCAAGGCGTCGATCCGGCCCTGGACATGCGGCCGCGGGTGGTGGTCGGGATGGTCTGGGGCGCGCTGCGCATCGGCCTGGAGACGATGTGCGCCGACTCGCGCCGCGACCTGGAGCGGCTGGTCGAGCTCGTGGAGGAAGCCATCGACCTGGCCACCACCGCAATCCCCGAGCGCTGGGGCGACGACCCGCACACCTGGTGATCACAACCTCGGCCAGGGGCGCTGCGCGGGGCGGAGCTGCTCGAAGGCCCGAGCCAGGCGAAGCACCCCCAGATCGTCGAAGCGCTTGCCCGCGATCTGCAGTCCGATCGGCAGGCCCTCTGGGGTCCAGCCGCAGTTGACCGAGACGGCGGGTTGGCCGGACATGTTGTACGGCAGCGTGAACGCGATGTGCTCCATCGCGCGCATCGGGTCTCCGGTCGGGTAGGCCTGCTCGGCCGGAAACGCCGGGATCGGAGCCACCGGAGAGAGCACGAAGTCGCAATCGCGGACCACCCGGTTGGCTGCCACCGAGATCGCATCCATCTGACTGAAGCCGTGGAAGACGTCGGCGGCCGAGACGTCCTTGGCGCTGGTCGCCCACTGCGCGATGCCCGGCAGGATCTTGGCGCGGCGCTCCGCGGGCAGGGCCGAGATGTCCGTGAAGGACCGGAACCGCCAGAACCGGTCCATCCCGTCGAGCATCTCACGGGACAAGAACGGGTCGATCGGTTCCACCACGGCCCCGGCAGACTCGAAGAGCCGCGCCGCGGCGGTCACGGCGGCGGTAACCGCCTGTTCGACGGGCAGCCCCACGCGTTGGTCGAGAACCAGGGCGATGCGCAGCCCGGAGACGTCGCAATCCAGCTGCGTCCAGTCGACATCGGCCGGGGGAAGCGCCGTGTGGTCTCGCACGTCCGGCGCCGAAAGCACCGACATCAGCAGCGCGGTGTCCGCAACCGTGCGGGTCAGAGGACCGATGACCCGGCCCGGATACGGCGGGGCGACCGGGATCCGACCGAAGCTGGGTTTGAGCCCGACCACCCCGCACCACCCGGCGGGCAACCGCACCGAGCCGCCGATGTCGGTGCCCACGTGCAGCGGCCCGTATCCAGCGGCGGCCGCCGCGCCCGCCCCGGCACTGGAACCGCCAGGGGTGCGGCCCAGGTCCCAAGGATTGCGGGAGAGGTGGTGGAAGCTCGACGCTCCCGAGGAGAGCATGCCGTAATCGGGCATGGTCGTCTTGGCGAAGATCACCGCGCCGCTCTCCCGAAGACGCGCCGCGGCGGGGGCGTCTTGGCCAGCCGGGGACAGCTCGGTGGCCGCGGTGCCCTGCGGCACGGGCGTTCCCCTCGTCGCGATGTTCTCCTTGACCGTCACCGGAACCCCGTCGACCGGCCCGGCCGGGGCACCGGCACGCCAACGTCGTTCGGACGCCTGTGCTGCTGCGCGCGCACCTTCGGGGTCCGGCGCGTAGAGGGCGCACAGTTTGGGCTCGTAGGACTCGATGCGCTCCAGCACGGCATCCACGACTTCGACCGGCGAGATATCGCCCGTCCGGTACGCCGTCGCCAGATCCGCGGCCGTGAGGTCAGCCAGCTCCCTCATGCAACGTTCTCCTCGCTCGCTCTCGAAGCTCCGAGTCTCGACCAGACCGCACCGCAGGTAAAGGCGGAACCACGCGCCGACTTCGACCGTCCTTTGTGGTCGGCCCAGATGCTGAGCCGGCCGGACACGACTTATTAGGCTGGTAGCAGGACCGAAAGCCAACCACATTGATGAAGCGCACGTGTCGCAACCGTCCCTGCCCCGTCGTCGACTGGGTCGCAGCGGCCCACTGGCGAGCGCCGTCGGCTACGGCGCGATAGGCCTGTCTGGGGTGTACGGCGCCGCTGACGACGCGGAGTCGGCCCGGCTGCTGGACCAGCTGCTCGACCTCGGATCGACTTCCTGCACACCGCCGACGTCTACAGCGACGGGCACTACGAGGAGCTGATCAGCGGCCTGCTCGCGAAACACCGCGACGAGGTAGTGCTGGCCACCAAGTTCGGCGCCAACAAAGACATCGGCGGCAGCCACCCCGAGTACGTGCGCCAGGCGGTCGACGCCAGCCTTGCCCGGCTCGGCACGGACCACATCGACCTCTACTACCTGCACCGGCTCGACCCGGCCACGCCGATCGAGGAAACCGTCGCAGCGATGGCCGAGCTGGTGCAGGACGGCAAGGTGCGGCACCTCGGCCTGTCCGAGATCAGCGCCGAAACCCTGCGCCGCGCCCATTCGGTGCACCCGATCGCGGCGGTGAGCAGGAGTACTCGCTGTTCACCCGTACCCGGAGGCCGAGCTGCTACCCGCGCTTCGAGGAGGAGAGCCTGCGCCGCAACATCGAGCTGACCCTACCGCTGCGGGAGCGGGCCGAGGCACTGGGACTCACCCCGGCGCAACTCGCGCTGGCCTGGCTGCTGGCCCAGGGCGAGGACGTCGTGCCGATCCCGGGCAGCCGCCGTATCGATCGGGTGCAGTCCAACGCCCACGCCGCCACGGCCGAGCTGGACCCGGCGGTGGTGGCCGAGCTGTCCGAGCTGTACCCGCCCGGTGCCGCCGCTGGCGAGCGCTACACGCCCGCCGGGATGGCCCGGCAGGACCGGTGACCGCTCAACCGGCGATCGCGCCGAAGATCAACCCGAGCAGATAGGTCACTGCCGCTGCTCCCGCGCCGATGGCGAGCTGCCGCAAGGCGCGGGGCAGCGGCGCGGCACCGGAGAGCACGCCGACGGCGGCACCAGTGAGCATCAGTGCGAGACCCACGAGCACGACGGCGATGAGGACAGCGAGGCCGCCGGTGAGACCGAACGCGAACGGCAGCACCGGAACCAGCGCGCCGGAGGCGAAGAAGGCAAAGCTGGACAGCCCCGCTTTCGTACCGGTGCCGACGATCTCGTGGTCGTCTGCGGGTTTTTCGGGCGGCACCGGCGGTTTGGGGCCGCGCAGTAGGGCGTCCGCGCGGCGCTGGGCTTCGTCGGCGGACATCCCCCGGGCCCGGTAAACCAGCGTGAGTTCGTTCGCATCGACATCGAGGTAGGGCACCACCGCGCGGGCTTCGGGATTCGGGGCGGCCGCGGCCAGCAGTTCCCGCTGGGAGCGCACCGAGATGTACTCGCCGGCCCCCATCGACAGGGCTCCGGCCAGCAGCCCCGCCAAGCCGGTCAGCAGCACGGTCGAGGTCGGTACGTTCCCACCGATGACGCCCAGCACCAGCGCCAAGTTGCTGACCAGACCGTCATTGGCGCCGAACACCGCCGCGCGGAAAGTTCCCGAAACGCGGGCACGCCCGCGCGCGGCGAGGGCCCGCACCACCTCTTCGTGGATCCTCTCGTCGGCCGCCATCGCCGGGGGCGCGTCGCGGTCGGAGCGGTACGGTGTGCGGCTTTCTGCACGCTGCGCCAGGGCGAGCACGAAGACCGAACCGAACCGGCGGGCGAGCAACACCAGCAGCCGCATCCGGAACTGGCCGCGCCGCTTCGGACCGACCTCGTCTCCGAGCAGTTCTTCCCAGTAGGCGGCGTGCCGTTCCTCGGCCTCGGCGAGCCCCAGCAGGATCTCTCGCTCCTCGCCGGAACGCCTGGCGGCCAGTTCCCGGTAGACCTTGGCCTCCTCGTGCTCGTCGGCGAATCGGCGCCGCCAGCGGCGCACCGATTTCGCGTCTGCTGGGCCTACTCGAAACCCGTCGTCCTGCACGCGCCAAGCCTCCTGAACAAGCGTCCCCGGTGATCATTGGAAGTCCACAGTAGAGCTCTACTGTGCACGATCAACGGCGCGGCGGCAGCAGTTCCATCGAGTCCGCCAGCACCCGGCGCGGCGTCGTCGGCAGCGGCTGGTCCGAAGCCGGCCAGCCCAGCCGCAGTACCAACTGGGGATGTCCCGCACCGCCGAGGACCGCTGCCCGGACCCGTTCCCGCTCCTCGGCGACCTCGCCCAATTGATTCAGCGGGCACGCGACCAGTCCTTTGTGCGCCGCCGCCAGCAGGACCGCGCTGAGCGCCTCGCCCACCGCCAGCCAGCTGTCGACGCGGTCGCCGCGGGTGGCCAGCACCGCGAGCACCGCTTCGTCGATCAGCACTGGAGCCGTCTGCTCGAGATCGTCCAGATCGGCGATCGCCTTCTGGTATTCGGGGTTTTCCCGGTAATGGCTGGCTCTCCGCAGGGCGTCGACCAGGAGCCTCCGGTGCTCAGCCGCGCGCACCAGGACGCCGTGCTCCGTCTCGGACGCGGCCCGCAGGGTCGTCAACAACTCCGGCGGAACCGGCTCCGAGCGGAATAAACACCGCGCGGTGCGCCGCTGCCGCGCGACACCGGCGAGCGCGACCGTCTTTGGGGAGACAAGATCGCGCGGGCTGAACTGGATCGACGCCAGGTGTCCGGGCTGGGCCGGGTTCGGCAGCCGGTGTACCAGCGCCCGCCAACCAAGCGCTGCGAACGCGACCCGCGCGTGGTGCAGTGCGGCGCCGCAACTGATCACCTGCGCACGCCCCGTCGGGTCGAGCTCCTCCGGCAACCGCGAAAGGTCCAGGAACAGCTGCAGCGATCGTTCGGCGAGCAGCCACCGCCATGGTTGGCAGTTGTGAATCGAGGGCGCTCGACACGTCAGGGACAGCGCCGAACACACGCTGTCGTAAGACGGCGCAGCGATGCGTGTCATCCACCACCACGTCCTCACGAACTACAGGTCAAGGACCATCGTTGGCAGGGCCTAACTGATCGGTCCAGGGCAAAAAGTCATAGCGTCCACGGGACCGCGAGCTCGATCTCAATTGCCGAAGGGCGGGCTGCGCTTCTCCAGGAACGACTGAATGCGTTCGCGCGCGTCCGGAGTTTGCGAGGTCGCGGCCATCACCTCGGTGGCGATCGCATAGGCATCGGCCTCCGGCCGGTCGAGCTGCGCGTAGATGGTCTGCTTGCCCACAGCCTTGGCCTGCCTGCTGCCGCGCGTCGCTCGCTCCAGCAGCGCCGCGACAGCCTCGTCCAGCTCCGCATCCGGCACCACCTGGTTGACCAGACCCCAGCACTCGGCGGTCGCGGCGTCGATCGGATCACCGGTGAGCGCCATCTCCATCAACCGCTTGCGGCCGACGGAGCGGGCCACCGGCACTGCCGGCGTGTGGCAGAACCAGCCGCCCTTGCCGCCGGGCAGCGCGAAACCGGCCGACTCAGCGGCCACCGCAAGGTCGCAGGTAGCCACCAACTGGCAACCGGCCGCCACCGCCAGCCCGTGCACCCGCGCGATCACCACCTGCGGAACCGCGTGGATGGTGCGCATCACCGACTCGCACAACCGCAGCAACTCGCGCATCCCGGTCAGGTCGCGGTCGGCCATGTCGCCGAAGTCGTGCCCGGAGCTGAACACCGGACCCGCGCCGGCCAGTACGATCCCGGTCGCCTTCGTCTCGGCCGCCGCTTCGAACGCCTGCCGCAGCTCGGCGAGGTGCGCCGCGGACAGCGAGTTGCGGCTCTTGGGGCGGTTCATGGTGATCCGGGCGGTCGGACCGTCCTGCTCGGTCAGCAGGTGCTGGTACTCCGGGCTGCTCATCGGCGCTCCAGGGAACTCGACTTCGTCGTCGTGCTCCGAGCGTCGCACACCCACCGCCGCGGCGGCACCCACCGGCAACACCTCCCCGGCCGGACGGGGCGATCCCGCTATTCGCAAAATGGGGTCATGCTGGGTTTCGAGACGGATCGCCGCACCCCGCCTGGGCTGCCGCAGACGGCGGACCGCGCGCTGCAGGTGCTGCTCGCCTTCGACCGCGGGAGGCCCGAATGGGGCGTCACCGAGGTGGCCACCGAGTTCGGCCTGCACACCTCGGTCGCGCAGCGCCTGCTGGCGACGCTCGCGCACCGCGGATTCCTGGTGCAGGACACCGCGAACCGCCGTTACCGGATCGGCCCGGCGGCGCTGCACCTCGGCCGAATGTGGGACCAGGCCGGGGCGTTGGACATCCTCATGCGCCCGCTGCTGGCCGAGCTCGCCGAGGAGACCGGGCACAGCGCTCTGCTGGCGCTGCCGGACAGCGCACACATGCGGTGCGTCGTGGTCGCGGAAGGCGCCGACGGCAGGCTGCGGGACTACCCGCTTACCAACGAGCTCTACCCCGCACATGCCGGCGCGACCAGCAAGTCCTTCTACGCGTTCCTGCCCGACGACATGCGGTCGAGGATCTTCACCGATCGGCCGCTGGCCCGATTCACCGAACGCACCATGACCGACCTGGCCGTGCTGGAGGAGCAGTTCGCCGAGATCCGGGAGGCAGGCTGGTCCTACACCGTCGGCGAGTACGACCTCGGCGTGGCCACCCTCGCGGTGCCCGTCTTCCTGCACCACGAGCCCTACGGGAGCCTCAGCGTCGGCTGGCAGTCCGAGCAGTACCGGCACGACCCCAGCGAGTGGGTGGGGCTGCTCCAGGAGACCAGCTCCCGCGTCAGCCTCCGGCTGACCAGGCCCGTCTCTAGGCGCGACCGGCGCGGCCGGTTGTGATCGGCGGCCGGATGTGATCGGCTTTCCCACGCGGGTGGGGAGCCGCCGGTGGCCGCCGGGTAGGGTCTCGTCGGCGTCAAGAGTGGTCGGGGACAGGGGGCTGAGCTCATGAACCGCAAGGCCGTGATCGTGGTCGTGGTGCTCGTAGTCGTCGTCTTGGGCTCGCTATTGGTCCGCGACCCGGTCGGTTCGGCGGACGTCGTCCGGTCCGGGTTCGACCTGCTGGTGTCGGCGATCAGCGCAATGGCCAATTCGCTGACCACGTTCTTCCAGCACCTATTCGCCGGCTGACCGGCCAAGACTACGCACTGTCGGCGCGCACCATAGCCGACAACTTATTCACCAACTGCGCTGTCCGATACTTTCCAACCCAAAGACTCCAGGTTGACCGAAAACATATCCATGATTGATTTCCCGCATGTGAAGGCGTAGCCAGCGTCCTAAAAAGGATCGTACTCAATACCCACTCCCCCAACACCGAAACAAAGCATGGAAAAAGCTCGGGACCAAATACCCTAATTCCTCACACGCGCCGCCTATGCGGTCCACAAAGACGAAAAAACCCGCCGAATCAACACGAAAGCCAGCTTGTCCTCCCCGGGTGAACCGCTTAGGGTGGGAACCGGTCACATCGAAGAAAGAGCCGGCCGAGGTCAGTGCCAAATGACATCGGCTACTGGGGAAGACCGACTCATCAGCGAAGTGGCCCGGTGCAGGAGAAAGGATTTCCGGCCGGTCCGCAGTTCGCAAAGCTCCCACCTGGCACACGTTCGATCAGGGCCCAGATCGTTCCGCTCGGGTGGTCTGCGGGGGGACTGGAATCTCCATGCGCCGCATGCAAGCGCGCGCCGGATCTCAGGGTTATCCGGCACGTGACGTGCATCGACCGAAAATGGTGATGGGAATGCAGATCAAGGACACGTTCAGGTTCGACCGGTTCCGCTCCTGGGGCGGCTGGGGCGGTTGGGGCTCCGGCTGGGGCTGGGGCGGCTGGGGCGGCTGGGGCGGTTGGGGCTCCGGCTGGGGCTCCGGCTGGGGCTGGGGCGGCTGGGGCAACTGCTGGTGAGCCCTAGCGTCCACAGGACCGTCCCAGACGTCCACAGGACCGTGTAGACGCGTAGCTCCCGCTCCTCCCGGGGTGGGAGCTACGCCTGTAAATGGGGGGTGAGGATTTGCCGGGATTGGTGAACTGGCTGTTCCGGCCGGCCGAACGGGACAGCGAGGGGCTGGTCGAGCGCGCGCCGACGGTGCGGGTGCGCGAGGTTTTCCGCCGCTTCTGGCCGGATGCGCGGCAATACCGCGGCTGGATGCTGGTCAGCCTGGTGCTGGTGCTGGTATCGCCGCTGCTGGACGCGGCCGCGATCTGGTTGTTCAAGGTGCTCATCGACGACGTGCTGGCCCCACGCAACTTCTCGCTCTTCCCCGCGATCGCGGTGGCATACGCGTTGATAACGCTGGTGTCGGGCGCGCTGGACTTCTCCGGGCAATACCTGGCGACATGGATCGGCGAGAACTTCCTGAACAAGTTGCGCACCAAGGTCTTCGCCCACCTGCACACGCTTTCGATCGGGTTCTTCGACCGCAGGCGCATCGGCGACACGCTGTCCCGGCTCACCGGGGACGTGACCGCCATCGAGAGCCTGGTGCTGTCCGGGGTCGCGCAGACCTTCGCCTCGGTCGTGAAGGTCCTGCTGTTCGCCGGGGTGCTGTTCTACCTCGACTGGTTGCTGGCCCTGGTGTCACTGGTCGGGGCGCCGCTGTTCTGGGTCGTCGCCAAGGTCTTCGCGCGGCGGATCAGGGAGGCATCCCGCGAGGTCCGCGGTCGCAGCGGCTCGATCTCCACCGTCGCCGAGGAAAGCCTCGGCAACGCGCCGCTGATCCAGGCCTACGGGCGGGAGCAGGCCGAGGTTGACCGCTTCACCCGGCAAAGCCGTGGCAACGTCACCGCCGCACTGGCCTCGGTGCGGATCGGTGCGCTGTTCTCCCCGCTGGTCGACCTGCTGGAAGTGTTCGGCGTGATGGCCATCCTCGGCGTCGGCATCTACGAGCTGTCAGCGGACCGGATCAGCCTCGGCGGGCTGCTGGTTTTCCTGGTCTACCTGTCCCAGCTCTACACGCCGGTGCGCAGCCTCGGCCAGCTGTCCAACACCGTCTTCGCCGCGTCCGCCAGCGCGGAGCGCATCATCGACCTGCTCGACCAGCGCCCGCTGGTTCAAAACCCTGCGCACCCGGTCCCGCTGCCGCGGCGGATCACCGGCCGCCTGGAGGTCGACCGGGTCGGCTTCCACTACCCCGACACCTCCGCCGACGTGCTGCGCGGGGTGAGCTTCTGCGCTTTGCCGGGGCAAACCACAGCAGTGGTCGGAGCCAGCGGTGCGGGCAAGTCCACGCTGACCAAGCTGCTGCTGCGCTTCTATGACCCCACCCACGGCCGGATCCTGCTGGACGGCATCGATCTGCGGGCCGTGGACCTGGACGCGCTGCGCGCCAACATCGCGATCGTGCTGCAGGAAACTCTGCTGCTGGACGGCACCATCGCGGACAACATCCTGGCCGGGCGCTCGGACGCCACCCGCCAGCAACTGGTGGAGGCGGCCGAGGCCGCCGACGCGCACGAGTTCATCCAGCAGCTACCGGAGGGCTACGACACCCGGGTCGGGCAGCGCGGTCGTCTGCTCTCCGGAGGGCAGCGGCAGCGCATCGCGATCGCCCGCGCGATGATCCGCGACGCTCCGATCCTGCTGCTGGACGAGCCGACGACGAGCCTGGACGCCGAAGCCGCACAGCGGATCCTGGCACCGCTGCGCCGGTTGATGGCCGGGCGCACCACCATCGTGATCTCGCACAACCTGCTCACGGTTCGTGATGCGCAGCAGATCATCTACCTGGACCGCGGGATGATCACCGAAGCAGGCACCCACGACGAGCTGCTGGCCAACAACAACGGCTACGCCCACCTCTACCGGCTGCACCACCCAGAGCGTCCGGTCGGACCGCCGCAGGAAACTCCGGCGGTCCGACCGGACGGGCACATGCCCAGCTAGGACACGGCACTAGCGCCAGGATTCGCCGCGCCGACGCGCGCGGAACCACCGCTGGCCGGTACCAGCAAGCAACTTTCCCTTGCGCACCAAGAAGTTCTGGTTCACGAGGTGCTGCTGGTACCGCCACGGCGGATGCGCGCCGTACCGACTGGCTATTGCGAAGGTGAAGTCCAAAGCGTTGCTGTTGGCGTAGCGGTCGACGTTCTCGAACCAGGTCATGCTGGTGCGCGCGGCAGCTTGCGCCAAGCGCAGCTGCGCGTGGCCTTGCTCGTTGAACTCCTTCAACGCTGCTTTCGAGTCGCCGTGGTCGAACAAGTTCTGCGCGAGCGCTACCGCATCCAGCAGCGCCAACTTGGTTCCGGAGCCGATGGTGAAGTGCGTTGTGTGCGCGGCGTCGCCGATCAGGATCATGTTGTCGTGCAACCACGACTCGTTGTAGACGTGGGTGAAGCGCTGCCACGAAGCGGCTTTCCCGCGGGACTGGCTGACCAGTGAACAACCCTGCAGCGGGCGGGCGAAGATCCGCTCCAGCACCCGTGTGCTCTCCTCGTGGCCTAGCCGGTCCAGGCCCAGGTATCGCCAGGCAAGCTCCTGGCATTCGACGACGACGGTACTGACCCCGGCGCTGCTCGGGTAGGCGTGGAACCAGATCCAGCCCTCCGGGGTCTCCTCGAAGTCGTAGGTGAACATGTCGAACCGCCGGTCCGTACCCAGCCAGATGTAGGGGTTGCGCCCCTGGTCCACTCGGGTGCCGAACTCGTCGGCGTACTGGCCCCGGATGCGGCTGTTCGCGCCGTCGGCCACCACGATCAGGTCGGCGTCGGAGAACTCGGACAGGTCGTCGACGCCGCGCTCGTACTCGATGTGCGCCCCGACGTCCGTCGCCCGGTCCGCGAGGATCTCCAGCATCGTGGCGCGGTTGATGCTGTAGCCGTACCCCCCGAGATATGCCTTGTCTTGGCTGCACATCTCGATGACCTGCCCCTGCCACAACGACGACGCCGCGCGGATCCGCTCAGCGCTTGCCCGGTCGTTGCCGTACAGCGTGTCCAGCAGGTCATCCCCGAACACGACGCCCCAACCATAAGTGGCGCCGCGCGGATCGCGTTCGATTACCGTCACGTCGTGCCCGGCGTCCCGCAGTTTCGTCGAAATGGCGAAGTACAGCCCAGCGGGGCCGGCTCCGATGCACACAATTTTCACGGCACAGCACCTCCTGGAAACAGGCGGGCAGCTGCGCAGACGCACCGGGCGGCACGTCTTGTCCGCGTGACGCCCTCGTTGTACACCGCTGCACGACTCGTCGCACCCGCAATTCAGCGGTCCGCATGTCGGACCAGCAGGCAGGAACCTCGATTAGCGTGTTGCGCAGCACGGCTTCGACGAGCCCGGACCACCAGCACAGCAAGGGAGCTGGTGATCATGCGAAGCGCGGCAGCGACCTCCGAATCCGTATCGCGGACCAGCGCCGCACCCATCGATCCGCTGCCGGGCACGCAGAGCGCGCACCGAGCGCTCCTCCTGCGCCAGCTGCTCGGCAGCGAAGGCGGCGGCACCGATCGCGGCGTCGGGCTCGGCGAGCTGCTGCACCGCGAAGCCCACGTCATCCAGTGCCGGCTACTGGAAGCGGCCAATGGCGAACGGACCTCGAGGAGGTAGAGGTGACCGGAGCAGTCGAAACGCCGCAGAACATCGGCTGGTCACACACCGTTCGGCAACGGCCCGAACCGGACACGGCGGGCCCGCTGGCTGCGGTGTCGGCGGATGCGCTTGGCGCACGCCAAGCTCCCACCCGAGGACCTCCACGCGGTTTCTCCTGGCAAAAACCTCCAGGCGACGCTGGTGGGTGTCCGGTGAACAGCGGTTGAGCCGGACCCCGCATCGCGGCGAAGTACCACCGTAACGGCGTGGAGAACCCTTGGGCGCAGATCCGCAAGCACCTCGGCTTCGAGTTCTGCAACTCGGTCTCCGACCGCAACCCGCTGGTCGCCGATCCGCTGCGCCGCACCGACTGCTCGGCGCCACGGACGTGTCGATGCACGTGCTGGCCGCGATGCAGCTGACGGGCCAGGTCGGGGGCCTGCAGCTGCCGGGGGCCGATCTCGGGGCGGTCTTCAGCATAAGCGGCGCGGCGGTCGCCAACTACGCGTCGGTCCTGGAGCGTGTCCGGTGAGCGAACGGCTGCGGTCGCGCGGCGCGCGTTGAACCTCAGGGAACTGCTGGTCCAAGCCGCGCTCTGGCACGGCGACCGCGATGCGGTGGACGTAGCGGAAGCTGCACGACGACGTCAGCGCCCTGGCTTCCGAGGCTCCGCGCGGCTGGTGTGGAACACGGAGAGCGGGTGCTGGTCCACTCCCCGACCACGTCGAGGGTTGAGACGTCATGAGCCTGCCGTTCGCCCACCCGGAGCTGCAGCGTTACCCGAGTCCGGCCGATGCGCCAAGCGTGGAAGCCCACCGGCGCCAACGCCCTGCGCCGCCTCCAGCATCTCCTACGGGACCCGTCCATTTACTGCGGGCAAGGCCGTACTGGTCGGCGGTACCTTCGGTCGGCTGCGTTACCGCATTCCGGCCCGCTGATGGACGGCAGGGGAGTCGCGAACCGAAGGCCGGTCAACGTCTCGGATGCCGCTGCCACGCTCGGCATCCGCGACGACGCCAAGTGAATGCACTTCCACGCGCGCTGTGGGCGGACGCTGACGGCGCGGGTGCGGGCCGGACACTTGCTGCCGGAAACCGAGACCGGCGCCCCGCCCGCGCCGAGCGGCGGTCGACGCGCTGGCCGGGGTGCGCCTAGAGGCCGCACAGTATGCGGAGACGAATTTGCCGATCTTCCACCATCGCCCGGAAGGAGCCGCAACCGTGCAGTCACCCACCGGGACGCGCGAGGTGCTGGTCGCCCGCGTCAAACCCCACGAGGACATCGTGCATGCGGCGAAAAGCTTTGCCTGGCCGAAGATTTGCGCGCCGCGTTGGTCCGCGCCAGAGTCGGGATCCTGGTCGGCGCGCCTGCGGGTGGCCGACTGGGTCGTCGAGGTGCTGGCCCCGGCGGTAGAGGTGAACGCAGTGGTCGGCGAGGTCCGCACCGATGCGCGAGGAGTGCCGGCCGCGACCCTGACCGCTACGCTCGTCGGCGAATCCGGCCAGGTGCACGGCGGCGAGCTGGTCTGCGGCGCGAATCCGGCGGTGGCCATCACCTACGAACTGTTCTTGGAACCCATCCGGGCCGGCGAAGAAGCGGAGTGACGCGATGGCGAAGAGGCTCGACGGGAAGGTAGCGATCGTCTTCGGCGCAGGCACGAGCGCGGTCGAGGCGCCGCAACGATGCGTCAGCAACGGATTCGCCACAGCATCCACCTTCGCCGAGCACGGTGCACGAGTAGTGGCTGTGGACCGCGACGAGGCCACATTGCAAGCCACCTACCGTGCGATCGCGGAGGCCGGCGGCGAATGCACCCCGGTGGTCGCGGACGTCACCGAAGACGAGCAGGTCGCCGCCGCGGTCGACCACGCGGTCAACACCTGCGGGCGCTTGGACATCGTCCACAACAACGTCGGCGTGACGAGGCTGGGCGGGCCGACAGAACTGTCCGAAGAAGACTGGACGAGCGCTTTCGACATCAACGTCACCAGTGTGTTCCGCGCCTGCAAGCACGCGATCCCGCACCTCCTGGAGCGAGGTGGCGCGATCATCAACGTCTCCTCGCTGGCGTCCATCCGCTGGACGGGCTACCCGTACCCGGCGTATTCGGCATCGAAGGCGGCGGTGAACCAGCTGACCCAATTTATGGCATTGCTGCAGTACGCGGACAGGGGAATCCGGGTCAATGCGATCCTGCCGGGCCTAATCCACACGCCGCTGATCTACCAACAGCTGGCCGGGGAGCACGGCAACGCAGAGGCGATGCGCGCGGAACGCGATGCGATCAGCCCAACCGGACGGATGGGCTCGGCGTGGGACGTCGCCAATGCGGCGCTGTTCCTCGCCTCCGACGAGGCCGCCTACATCAACGGCGTGGCGCTGCCGGTGGACGGTGGCCTGCACGCCAAGGCGGTCTGACGCGCGTAACCGAACCAGACCGACGACCTGCGAGGTCGCAAGGAGGCCGCCATGCCCGAAAGGTCCGCAGCAACCGCGAAATCGGCCGGTGTCTCGGTGCCGAGGGACGCCGGTGGCGAATCGGCCTGCTGATGCTCCTGATCCACACCGTGCGTTCGCCGACCGGCAGAACATCAACGTGGCCGCGCCAGAGATGACGGTTCGCCAGCATGCCGCCCGGTCTCTGGGACAGCACGTAGCCCCAGAAAAACGCCGACAGCAGCGCGCCGAGCACCGTCGACGAGCGGTTCGCGATGGGCCTGGCTGAGGGCGCAGTGTGGCCGTCGTTCGCGGTGATGTTCATGAACTGGTAGCCCGATTCGGAGCGTGGCCGGGCGATCAACTTCTCGGAGATGGCGCTGCCGATCTCGTCGATCATCATGTCGTCCAGCGCTGGCTAGCTGATCGCGGGCAACTGGGAGACGATGTTCATCGGGTGGGGAATCCCGCCGCTGGTGCTGGCCGCGGCGTTCGCATGCTGGGGTTCGGACCACCCCAGGCAAGACCGGTTCCGGTCCGAGCAGGAGCGGCGGTTCCCGGCGGAGCGCCCGTCCACGACATACCGCGAGCACGGCTCGCTCCTGGAGGTCCTGCGCAGCCCGATGGTGTGGACGTTTCTGCATGATCTACTTCCTGTGGATCAACGGCCTGTACAGCTTAGGACTGTGGCTTCCGAGCCTGCTCAGCCAGCTCTCGAGCAGCGGCATCGCGGCGGTGGGCGTGCTCTCGACAATCTCGTTCGTGCCGTCCGCGGTGGCGATGTACCTGGACGCGAGGGCATCGGACGGGGCACCGAATCAGCGGGGGCGCCACGTGTGGTGCCGATGTTCCTCGCGGGGCGACGCTGCTGGTGCAGCAGCGCGAGTCCCCAAGTCCCCGCAGGTGGCCGCAACGGCTCGCGGAACTGGGGTGGCACCGCCGGCTACGTCGGGAAGAGTAGAGACATGTTCGCTCCTGGGCCGACCCCTGCGCCGCCCGCATCGCGGAGACTGCGAACATGCGCGCGATGAAATCGCTGATTGAGGACGCCGTGCTCGCCGTCCTCATCACGTTGATCGGCATCGTCGGCACGTTGGGCGCCGACCACTGGACTGCGACCGCGCACCGGCCGATCGACGGCGCCGGCCTGGTGCTGGTGGCAGTAGCCGGGCTGGTCCTGATCCTGCGGCGTCGCCAACCGGTGGTGACGCTGCTCGTCGCCGCCGCCCTCACCGCGACGTACCTGGTCCTGGGCTTCACCTACGGCCCGATCCTGCTGGCGTTGATGATCGCGGTCTACACGTTGGCCAGGCACCGCCCGCCGACCACCTCGGTGCCGACGGCGTTCGCCGCCCTCGTCGTGCTGCTGGTCCACATCTTCATCAGCGCAACCGCGGTGCCCGGCCTGCTCGGGGTGATCCCGGGTTCGGCGTGGGTGGTGGTGCCGTTCGCGGTGGGCAGCGTGGTCCGGTTGCAGCGTGAGGCAGCGTCCCGGGCCAGGGCCGAGGTGCTGCGCCAGCGCGTCGGCGACGAGCGGTTGCGAATCGCGCAGGAGGTGCACGACGTCGTGGGGCACGGGCTGGCAGCCATCAAGATGCAGGCGGACGTGGCGCTGCACGTGCTGCCGAAGAAGCCGGAGCAGGCGGAGGTCGCGCTGGAGGCGATCAGCCGCACGAGCAGCGATGCGCTGGAAGAGCTGCGCGCGACACTGGCCGTGGTGCGCCGTACCGCCTCGCAAAGCCCGACCCCGAGCCTGTCCAGGCTCGACGACCTGCGGAAGCGGATGAGCGAAGCCGGGGTTCAGGTCGAGCTGGCCACGACCGGTCGGCCGCGGGAGCTGCCCGCCGTGGTCGGCCTCACCGGCTACCGAATCCTGCAGGAGTCGCTGACGAACGTGCTGCGCCACAGCGGCGAAAAGCGCGCCGAGGTCACCATCGAATACGCGATCGACGCCTTGGTCATCACGGTCACCAACCCGCTCACCGGCTCGCCGGGCGACAGCGGCGGGCTCGGCATCCCCGGAATGCGGCGGCGGGTCGCATCGCTTGGTGGCGAGTTCACCGCCGGTCCTACCGGGGACGGCCGGTTCGAAGTGCAGGCCCGCCTGCCCATCAAAGGATATCCATGATCACCGTGCTGATCGTCGACGACCAGGATCTGGTGCGCATCGGCCTGCGCACCCTCATCGACAGCGAGGACGACCTGACCTGCGTCGGCGAGGCCGCCGACGGACTGGCGGCGGTGGCTGCGGCCTGCGAGCACCGCCCGGACGTGATCCTGATGGACGTGCGGATGGCCGGCGTCGACGGGTTGGAGGCGACCCGCCGGATCACCGCAGACCCGGAGCTGCCGGACACCAAGGTGATCGTGCTGACCACCTTCGAAATCGACGAGTACGTCTTTGCCGCGCTGCGCGGCGGGGCCAGCGGATTCCTGCTGAAGGACACCAAGCCGGTAGAGCTGCTGCGGGCGATCCGGCTGGTCGCCGGCGGTGAGGCGCTACTAGCGCCGTCGGCGACCAGGCAGCTGGTTCGGGAGTTCGTGTCGATGGCGCCGCGGTCGCGCCGACCGCACCCGCAACTGCACACGCTCACCGAACGGGAGCGCGAGGTGCTGGGCCTGGTTGCGGAGGGCTTGAACAACGAGGAAATCGCTGAACGCCTGGTGGTCAGCCCGGCGACAGCGCGCACCCACGTCAGTCGGGCGATGATCAAACTCGGCGCGCGGGATCGCGCCCAACTCGTCGTCTTCGCCTACCAGTCAGGACTCGCCGACTAGCACTAGCCGCGTCTTTCGCACATGGGAGTGAGTAGGTGATTCCCGAGATCTCGGGGCCTCGTTGATCATTGCGGTTGGGTTGGGGCGACGGCAAGGAGATCGAGTAGTCGGCCTTGGACCGGTGTGGGTTGCGGGATGAGCGCCGGTTGGCCGGCTGTCGCGGGGACCAGCCGTAACCCGGCCAGGCCCTGAAAGATTAGGAGTCTCTCGGCTCATCCGGCTCGTGTCGTTCGGTTGTCAGGTCGTGTACCGCAGCGTCGGTTGCGCGAACAGGTTGGGTGACCGTTGTCGGACTCCTGTCAACCACGCCCGCGCTCTCTCCTCGCTGCGTTTCAGTCGCTTGTATTTCCACCTTGCCCAGCGCATCAGATGACGATCGACGCGCTTACCGATCGGGATGACCGCGCTTGGGTAGAACGCGGGTGTGAAGGTGCGCGGCCGGGAGTACCTGCGGATCGTCTACGGTTCCGACTGCACCGAGGCGGCGAACCTGGACCGCCTCCGCCAGCGGGCCCTCGGCCGCAAACGCGGCCTGGCGACGCGCGATTAGGCGCTCGGTCTCAAAGGCCTGGAGCGGGTCTCGCAGGGCGAGCCGCTGTGGCGGGTGCACGAGTGCGTTTCGCCGTGCTGGCACTGTAACCCGAGCCCGTCGACCCACGGTTGTGATCCGCCGCGGCGATCCGGGAGTTCAGGCCCACCCGCATCGCCGCGGCCCAGCTGCGGACCACCACCTGAACGCGCGGCGCGGGGTCACTGGCCGATCGGGACGAACTTGGACCAGGCGGTCTCGCTGAGCTTGCTCTTGCCGTCCCAGAGCTCGATCTTGATGCGGACCTTGCCCTTCTCGCTCAGGTCCAGGTTGCAATCCACCGGCGGACCTTCGCTGTTCTGGTCCTTGCACTCGTCCGCGCGACCGTAGTCGGTCTCCGACACGGTCTTGATCCACATGCCGTCCTTGTTGGTGTCGTGTGCGAAGAGGTGGTCGCCGACCGCCTCGAAGCAGCCGGTGCCGCGCTCCTCACCCTTGAAGCTGATCGACTGGCACCACTTGGTCTGCATCGGCTTCGACGGCGGTGTCTCCGGATCCGCCGACGGCTCCTGGGGCTCGGGAGTTTGCGTTTCGGTTTCCTGCTCCGGCTGCCGGACCGGCGGGGAGGACGGTGGCGGGGGCGAGCTGGAAAGCAACGAGGTGGGAATCGGCGGCGCCATCGTCTCCCCTACCCGCTGCGAGGTGTCGTCCGACGGAATCGCTCGGCCCGGCTCGGTACGCATCATAGCCGCGACTGCCACCACACCGGCCACGACCGCCACGACCCCGACCCCGCCCAGCACGTACCCCCAGCGCGCGATGCCGCCCTTGCGCTTCGGTTCCGCTGGTGGTGCCGCCAATTTCGCCGGGAGCGCCGTGACGCTGGTCAGCGCCTGGCGCGCCGCGCGGGCCAGCTCACCGGCGCTGGAGAAGCGCTCGGCGGGGTCCTTCGCCATGCCGCACGCGACGATCTGGTCGAATTCGCGCGGGATGTCGCCGCGAACGCCGGTCGGCACTGGCGGTGGTTGGTTGAGGTGCGCGTTGATCAGCGACGCCGCGGTGTCCCCGCCGAACGGCTGTGCACCGGTCAGGCATTGGTAGAGCACGCAGGCCAACGAGTAGACGTCTGCTCGGTGGTCGACGGGGCCGTCGTCGAACCGCTCCGGCGCCATGTAGGCGAGCGTGCCGACGGTGTAGCCGGTGGAGGTCAGCGACGTGGTGGGGCGCAGCGACGCGGCGATGCCGAAGTCGACGAGGTAGGCGAAACCGCCGTGGCTGACCAGGATATTCGACGGCTTGACGTCGCGGTGCACCAGGCCTTCCTGGTGCGCGGCGTCCAACGCCTCCGCGATCTGCTCCAGCACCGTCACCGCATCTGCCGGGCGCATCGCGCCGTTGGCAGCAAGCAGAGAACCTACGTCGCTGCCCTCGACCAGCCGCATGTCCAGATACAGCCGGCCGTCGATCTCGCCGTAGGCGTGGATCGGGATGACGTGCGGCTCGCGGAGCCGTCCAGCCGCGTGTGCCTCCCGCTTGAAGCGCTCGCGGAACTCCTCGTCGACCGCGAGGTGCGGGGCCAGCAGCTTGAGGGCAACGATGCGATCGTGGCGCGTGTCGTACGCGCGGAGGATCTCCCCCATTCCACCCCGCGCGATCAATCCTTCCACCCGGTAAGGACCGAACTGCCACTTCACCGTGCGCAACTCCTCAAGACCGACATCGCGCGCCATCCTATTAGGCGAGTCACACGGTCCCCTCTCACGCCCCGAACGCCACCTCGCCGACTACGCCTGGCGGTGACCGAAGGAAATCGGCTGAACACCGACTGTCGCTGGTGACGTTTCCGCTACGAACCGATGCAGATCGATGCGTCGCGCGTTTCCGGCTGCTAGAAGAAGTGGCTCACCTTCACTCACCCGGATGTGGAAAGGACCGGTCCGCCGATGTCGACCGACGGGACGAACGCACGCAAGATCGACCGGGGCGTACCCGAGACCGGCTGCCCGGTCAGCCGCGGCTCCGACGGCGTATGGACGATCCGCGGCTATGCCGCCGCACGCACCGCGTTGCGCAGCACCGACACCGTCCAGGCCGGGTTCGGGGTGGAGATGGTTGAGAAGATGCCCAGCAAGATCCGGCGCCCCGTGCTGTACCGGGACGGACCGCAACACCGGGAGCACCGGCGCCAGACGGCGAAGTACTTCACGCCGCGCCGGTTGGATGAGAGCTACCGCGAGCTAATGGCGCAGATCTCAGACGCCCAGCTCGACAAGCTCCGCGGGGTCGGGCAGGCGCTCCTCTCGGAGCTGAGCTTCAACCTCGCCGTCGACGTGGCGTGCGCGGTGATCGGGTTGACCGAGAGCCGCCCCGGCCTCCAGCATCGGCTGGAGCGGTTCTTCCCGAAGGAGTTCGGCGAGCCGGGCTTCACCAGCCTTCACGGGCTCTACTGGGCGTGGAGGCAGGCCACCAACTGGTCCGGTATCTACCTCGGCGACGTTCGGCCCGCGGTGCGCGCGCGGCGAAAGCAACGCCGCGACGACCTGATCTCGCACCTGCTGGACGAGGGCTGCTCGTCGGCCGAAATCCTCGGCGAGTGCATCACCTTCGCCGCCGCGGGCATGGTCACCATCCGCGAGTTCGTGAACCTCGCCGCGTGGCACCTGTTCACCGACGAGGCGCTGCTCGATCGCTACCGCGCCGCTGAGGAGCCCGGACGCCTCGCGATCCTGCACGAGCTGTTGCGGCTGGAACCGGTCGTCTCCCACCTCAAGCGGCGCACCACCGCCCCCGTCGAGCTGCCGACCGACGACGAGGAGATGGTCACCGTCCCGGCGGGCGAGGTGATCGACATCCAGGTCAGCGCCACGAACACCGACCCGCAAGCGGTGGGCGATCAGCCGCTGGCGGTGTGCCCCGCCCGTTCCCTCAATGGCGCCTTGGCCCCCGGGCTATCCTTCGGGGACGGCGCGCACAAGTGCCCGGGCGCGAACATCGCGATCCTGGAAACCGACGTCTTCCTGAAGAAGCTGTTCGCGCTCCCGGGAGTCGAGATGTCGAAGCCACCGCGCGTCTCGTTCAACGACGCGATCGGCGGCTACGAATTGCGCGGCATGGTCGTCTCCGTGCCGAAGCCCTGACAGACCGTTCCGCGTGGAGGGCACCTCCTGCCAAGCAACTTGGCTGCAGGAGGTGCCCTTCACGCATCACCCGAACACGGGTTTGTCCACATCGGACTTGTACTCACGACTCCGGCACCTCGTTCGCGGCGGGCACCGCGATGGGTCGCAGCCTCGCCCAGACGACGAAGGCAGCCGAGAAGACGAGCATCCCGATGCCGGAGTAGAAGTTGATGTCGATGCCGCCGGACTTCGCGACGTCGTCAGCGTCGGCCGTCGCACCGACGACGATGAGCACCACCGCGTAGATGCCGAACAGCAGCGCGATTATCGTCCGGATGTCGAAGGCGCCAGCGGTGCCCGAGCTTTTCGCCATGTCAGTTCCTCGTGTCAGTTCC
>NZ_JBSFLZ010000067.1:0-36359 GCF_053599315.1 Saccharopolyspora sp. NPDC000995 | reverse complement strand
CGCCGTTGTCCGTTTCCTCGGTTCCTGACCTTCACAAGCCAGAAACCTAGACACAGCAACGGCGTGCCCCATCTCCAGGGCCAAACCAGCAGCTGCCACCACCCACGGACACGTCATTAGAGCCCCATTTAGGCCCCGTTCTGGCCACCGCCGGATCCAGTCGTCGCAAGATCGCCGCGATCAGCTCCTGCCGACGCGGGCCGAGGTAGAAGTGGTTTCCCTCGAAGCTTTCGACATCGGTTCGCCCGGCGGTCATCGACCGCCAACCTTGCGCGCCGGCGACGTCGAGCTCGGGATCGGCGTCGCCGACGAACACTCCGATTGGGCAGGTCAGTTTCGGCTCCGGGCGCGGGCGGTAAGTCTCGATCACGCGGTAGTCGCCGCGCACGTAGCCCAGGACAGCGGCGCGCAGATCCGGGTCGGACAGCACGTCGGTGTCGGTTCCGCCGAGCCGGACCAGCTCGGCGCACAGCCCGTCGTCGTCGCGCAAGTGCACGTCACCGGGTTCGGCTTGGTGTGGCGCGGGACGTCCGGACACCAGCAGCCAGTCCGGCTCGACTACGCCCAGTCGGCGCAGCCGTTGCACTGTTTCGTAGGCGACAGTCGCGCCCATGCTGTGTCCGAACACCAGGTACGGGCGGTCCGCGATGCGTCGCACGGCGCCCGCGATGCCTTCGACTAGGTCGTCCATGCTTTCGGCCAGCGGCTCGGTGAACCGGTCTTCGCGCCCCGGGTACTGCACCGCCACCAGCTCCACCGATGGTGGCAGTAGCGCCGCCCACGCGCGGTAGGCTCCCGCTCCTCCCCCGGCATGCGGCATGCACACCAGCCGTACCGCCGCCCCTGGGCGCGGGGCGTACCGGCGCAGCCACGGTCCCAATCGTGAGCTCATTGCCATCACCAGGCCACCGGCATCGATTCGAGGCCGAACGTGGCGGCGTCGTGCTTGAATTCCAACTCCGCGAACGGCACCGCCAACCGCAGGTCCGGCATCCGGCGAAGGATCGTGCCCAGCGCGATCTCCAGTTCTAGCCGCGCCAGGTTCTGCCCGATGCACTGGTGAATGCCGTAGCCGAAGGCCATGTGGTGCCGACCGGCCCTGGACAGGTCGATCTCGTCGGGTGCGCCGAACACTTCGGGGTCGGTGTTGGCGGCGCCGAGCAAAGCGATGATCCCGTCCCCGGCCGGGATTCGGGTACCGGACACGTCCATGTCGCGGGTGGCCACCCGAAGTGGTATCGAGTCCGCGATCGACAGCACCCGCAGCAGTTCCTCGACGGTGTCAGGCACCCGGGACAGATCTGCACGCAGGGCCGCCAGCAGCTCCGGGCGTTCCAGCAGCAACAGCGTGCCCAGGGCGATCATGTTCGTCGTGGTCTCGCGTCCGGCGATGATGGTGATGCCGATCGTGGATAGCACCTCCTGGCGGTCGGCCTCGCCGGTCAGCAGGTGGTTGACCACAAGCTTGGACAACAGGTCCTCGCCGGGGTCGGTGGTGCGGCGGTCCACGAGCTCGCCCAGCACGCGGAACATGTTTCCCAGGGCGTCGGTGACCTCCTGTTCGCTGCTGTTGCGACCGCCGGAGATCCTGGTGACGTCGCGGAAGAATTCCAGGTCCGCTGTGGGCACCCCGGCCAGCTCCAGCACCGTGGACGTCGACACGGCGTTGGCGAAGGCCGGGACGTAGTCGGCCGTCGGGCCGGTCGCCTCCATCTCGTCGATCAGCCGGTCCACGGTGGACTGGATGCCCGGTCGCATCGACTTCACCCGCTTGACGGTGAACTCCGCCTGCAACATGCGGCGGTATCGGGTGTGCTCGGGCGGGTCGGTGCGGATGAAGGGCCGTGACTTCGCGGCGGCCTCCCGCTCACCCAGCCCCAGTGCGGGCAGGTTCTCGTGCCGGGCATCGGCGCTGATCGACGGGTCTGCGAGCACGGAGCGCACATCGTCGTAGCGGGTGAGGATCCACGCCTGCTTGCCCGTGGGCAGGGTGACCCTCGCGACGGGTTCGTCGGTGCGCAATGCGGCGTAGGCGGCGGGCTGGGTGAAGGGGCATTCGCGGCGGATCGGGAACTGCCGCAGGGTCTCGGTGGTCGTCTGCTCGGTCATCGGTGGGTCTCTCCGGTATGGGGAGTGAGAAGGCCGATCGGTGTCGACCCGGTTGCGGACATCGGCTTCATCGTGAGCCCGGCGCTGCGTGCCTCGGCTGCGACGACGTCCAGGCCGAAAGCACGCCAGTCGTAGGAATCGCCGACCTCGCGAACCAGGTTCGGACCGTCGTGCACCCGCCAGGTGGTGTGCATCCGCACGACGTCGTCGGTCTCCGGCTCAGCCCGCAACCACCACTCGTAGCGCTGGTCGCCGATGGTCTCGGTGGCCAGTCGGGTTTCGGGCACGGACGTTGGACGGGCCATGCTCATCAGTTCCACGACGACGACACCTCCGGGTGCCAGTCGGGCGGCCAGGTCGTGCCACAGCTGGATCCGGTCGGCGGCCGGGAGATGCCCGACGACCCCGCACACCACTGCGGCGGAAATCCGGTCCGGAAGCGTGAGTTCCTGCGCCCGCTCGGCGGTCACCGTGACCCGTGACCGCATGTCTTGGTCGGCGAAAACGCGGCTGGTGAGCACCGCGCGCATGCCCGCTGCCGGTTCGCTGGCCAGGATCTCGGCACGCGGGTGTGCGCGTGCCATCGCGATGGTGAGCAGTCCGGTGCCCGCACCGACCTCCACGATCGGACCGACATCGGCGTCCATACCGGACAGTGCGGCGAGCACGGTAGGGGCGCTGTGCTCGCGGACGTGGTTCGCGGCGGCCAGGTCGAAGAACTCAGCCGTCGACGAGTAGGACTCCACCTCGGCCGGTTCCGGCTCCACATGGGTCAGCTCCGCGACCGCAAGCACCTCCGGTTCGTTCGGCCGGACGACCTCCGGCGGGCCGAGCCGACGCGCGACATCTGCCCAGACCCGGTTGACCGTGATGTCGTACTGCCCGGCCTTGAGCGGATCCGCACCCTCGGTGATCGCCGCCCGCATCTCCCGCAACGCCCGTCCGATCGCATCCGGCCATGCCTTGTCGAACACGTCGTGCAACGAGCCCGCCTCGCTGCCCGGCACGATCGATGTGCTGGGCAGCCGGGTCGACGGGCCGTCGAAGACCAATCGGTGGTCAGCGTCGCGGCGGGCATGCATGCGCGGGCTCCACAACACCGGGCCGTGCGTGTCGGCCAACGTGAGCACTCCGCCTTCGGCGGCCAAGGTGATCCGGTGCCACAGCAGGGCATGGTTGTCGCGGTCGGTGGGGTCGAGCTGGTTCTGGACCCGCAGGGAAACCGGCACTCCGCAGATCACCATCGACAGCGAGCGCAGCGGATGGTGTCCGCCTGCCAGCACCGCCAGTTCCTCCGGTGGCTCCGGCGGATAGGACACACGCCACGGTCGGATCCCGCCCAGTGCACGCCCAAGCACGTCAATGAGCGGGTACAGCACGTGGATTGGACTGAGCGCGTCGACGAACAGGGGCCGTTGGCGTGCGCGCAGCCGTGTCGCCGCGTCGATGAACGTCTTGACCGCTCCGACGTGTGGGTAGTGGGAGTTGACCCGGTACTGCACTCCGCGTTTGCGCGCCAGCTTCAGGCAGGCGCTGAGCTCGTCCAGGTGCACCGGGTGTTCCTGCATGACGTGCAGCCCGCGAGCGATCAACTCCTTGGCCAGTTCGGTGCCCGCACCTCCGGAGATGGCCGAACCCACGACGACGCAAGCCAAATCGATGTCGTCGGGAAGCGCCTCCACCGCGTCGTAATGCGGCACGCCTTCGCGCTCGGCCAACACCCGGGAGGCGGCGCCGCCCCGGCTCAGGATGCCCGCCAGGGTGAATTCGGGCTCCAGTGAACGCAGGGCCTTCACGTAGAGGCGTCCGAAGTTGGTGCCGCACACCACGACCCGCAGCGTCACAGCACTCCCTCCTCGATGCCGGACTCGTCGGCGATCGAACAGGCCTCACCGAGACCCGCGACGACCTCCGCTGGATCGAGTACGTCGCACGCGAAGTGCCCGCCCGAGGGGACCGCGCCCTCCAGCACCGCGAGCACGGTCAGCGCGCCCACGGTGGCGGTGAGCCGATAGCTGCTGGTGGCACGCAGCACCACGGTCCGCTCGGTCTCACTACCGTCGACGAGCCCGGTCATCGCGAAGACCATCAGGTAGTACTCCCGACGTCCGGCCAAATCGAGATCGGCCGCGCGGACCATCCGCTCCGCGATCCGCTCCGGCGGCATCGCACCGGCGGTCAGCGACGGCAGGGAGCTCAGCAAGGTCCAGGTCTGCCTTCCCGGCCAGACGTTGAGCCAGTCCAGTTCGCTCAGCCGAAGCGACTCGGCGAGCCGGATGCTTTCGCTACTCAGGATCGGTTGCAGCGCAACGGTTCCCGGGAAATGCGGTGCCTCGGCGTGCTCCCGGGCGGTCAGCGCCCGGGAGCGGACCCGTCCGTCGCGCCAAGCCGCCAGCGGCTCGCCGAACGCCGCCCCGTCCGCACCACCGGTCTCCAGCGACAGCATCATGTCCACCGCCACCACCGGAGAGCACCGCTCCAGCCCGCCGACATGGGCCGTCAGGGTCCGGGGCCGGTCGAAGCCGGCGGCCAGCCAGCGCGGGAGGATGCTTGAGAGCCCGGGAAGTGTCCCGGCGGATACCACCGCCACCCCATCACCATCGAGAAATCCCTTGGCGCGCAGTTCTTCCAGCACCGGGTCGTCCCCGGCGACGTCGATGTAGTGGGCGCCTGCGGACAAGGCCGCGGCCGCGGCCGCATCCTTGAGGCGATAGGTCGGCCCCGCGCAGTTGAGGACCGCGTCGCAGCCCGCGCAGAACTCCGCGAGGCTTTCCCGGTCCTCGGCGTCGACCCGCCGCACGTCTGCGCCGGACAACGCCTCGACGCGCCGAGCACCGAGGCGCAAGCGCACTCCGCCGAGCTCACCCAGTGCCGCGACAGCGGCACTGCCGACCGCACCCGACGCGCCCAGCACTCCTACCCTCGGGAGGTTCATGCGATGACCGCCCCCTTCGTGAGATCGGTCAGCAGCTTGAGCACTCCCGGCGAGTGCTGCACGGACAGGCAGCTGAAGTGATCGCCCGCGATGTCGACGATCTCCAAGTCGCCCAGGGTCAGCTCCTCCCAATGCTCGGTGACCGCGGCTTTGCTGCCGGGGAACGGGTAGGCGCCGCTGTGGCGCAGGAACGTGATGTCACCGGCGTAGGGCTCGGGGGCGTAGCGGGTGATCGCGAAAACGCTCTGCCGGAAGGTCTGGAACAGCCTCAACATGTGCTCGGGCTCGTACATGCCCGCCGACGCGGGCACCGCCTCGCACATGCGCGTGATGCGTTGCAGCCGCGGTATGTCCGCGAGCGTGCGGAAGTTCTCTCCGATGTCGGCGAATTCTCCGGTCAATTCGGCGAATCCGCCCTCGCGCATCACTCCTGGCGTGGCCGCCAGCACCTCGTCCGCCGCGGCGGCCACTCGGTCCTCGTCCGCCGGGAAACCCAATGCGCGCGGATCGATTCCCATCATGACCGCGAACGAGTACTCCGAGAGGAGTTCGTCGTCGAGGCGGAACCGCGGGCTGTGGCTGCTGATCACGGTCAGCGACTCGACTTCGGCGCCCGCCTCTGTCAGGCCGCGTGCTATCTCAGTGGACAGCAGACCGCCCAGGCAGTACCCGACGACGTGCAGCCTGCGCGCGCCGGAGTCGAGCAGGGCACGCACGTAGTCGGCGGCCATCACCTCGATCAGTCCATCTGGGTCTGCATCAAGGAAAGCCTGCAGGTCCGGGATTTCAAGCGCCGCCACCATGGCGTTGCCCGCCGACCGGCGGCGGATCTCGGTGATCAGCGACCGGTAGGGCATCGCGGTTCCAGTGCCCGCGTGCACCAGGACGGTGACCGGGTCGGCTCCCGACCCGTGCAGGCTTACCAGCGGTGAGGACTTCACGCTCATCGGTGCGTCCTCACCGATCCCGCCGGCGCGCGTGACTCCGCGCAGATACGCGGCCAGCGCCGCCACCGTCGGCTTGCGCAGCATGTGCCGCAGGACGACTTCCCATTCCAGGGTCATCACCTCCGGCACGCGCTCGCGGAGCAACCCGACGAGCCTGGCCACCAGCAGTGAATCCCCGCCCAGCGCGAAGAAGTCGTCGTGTCTGCCGACGTACTCGCGGTCGAGCAGTTCGGCCCACAACGCGGCGATCTGGCGCTCGATCGCGTCGACCGGCTCCCCGGACTCGGCCGCCGGCGACCCGCTGTTGCCCACCGAAGGCAGCCACGACAGCATCTTCGCCCGGTCCACCTTGCCATTGCCCGTCAACGGCAGCGCATCGACCAGCTGCCAGTGCCCGGGAACCATGTATTCGGGCAACATCCGAGCCGCATGCCTGGCCAACTCCCCGGGGCTCAGCCGGTGGCGATCGGTCCCCAGCCTGGTCAGGAACAGGTGCTGACCTGCCTGGTGCAGCGGGCTTTCCCGGCTGGGAAGCACGGCGGGCTCGGCCCCGGCCTCCGCGAGCAGGCTCGACCACTGCTCGGCGGTGAGGAACGACTGCCCGCGCTCGGCGCGTACGTCGCGGTACGGCCCGTTGCGCACCTCCATGAACTCCATGGACACCTGCAACGCGCAGTTGTCGTCGCGAGTGTTCTCCAGCAGCACCAGCCAGCCACCCGGTACCAGCAGCTCGCGGACCCGCGCCAGCGCCGCGGTCGCGTCTTGGGTGTTGTGCAGGACGTTCGCACACACGACCACGTCGTAGGTGTTCGGCGAGTACCCCTGCGCGCGGATGTCCTTGCCGACGTCGAACCGCCCGTAGCGCACCCACGGGAACTCGGCGAACCGCTCGCGCGCTTGCGCGAGGAAGAACTGCGAGGGGTCGGTGAAGGTGTACTCGACGGAGTGCTCGGCCAACGCGGGCACCAGGTCGGTTGCCGTTCCCGCCACACCGCCCCCGATCTCCAGCACCCGCAACGGTTCATCACAGAAGTGCTGTTCGGCGATGGCACGCACCCCGGAAATGACGGCCTGGTTGAGGTGCTGCATCGCCAGGTTGTCCCGGTATGCGGCTTCCATGGCGTCGGAGGGCGCGCCCGGGTACAGCAGCGCACGGATGTCGAGGTCGCCGCTGAGGAGACTGTCGAGGGAGTCGACGCAGGTGCGAACCGCATCGACCAGGTCGCTGCTCCACCCGGCGCGTTCCTGCGCGGACTCCACCCGCTGCCACGCCTGCTCCCACTGCCCTGCTTCCGGAATTACCAGTCCGGTGAACCGGCCGTCGGCGGTCTGGGTCAGCCGGCCGTGCGTGACCAGCGACCGCAGCCAACGGTCGAGAACGTGTTCGTTGACCGCGTTCACGCGCACCCCCTGCCGGATCTCCGTGCTGTCGTGGCTTGAACCGTCATCGAACAGGCCCCCGCCGGAGAGCGTTCGCGCCATCGCCACTAGGGCCACGTCGTCCAACGCCTCCAGGAACGCCGCCAGTGCATCCCGATCCACTGCGGACTCTGACTGCCGTGCCGTTTCCATCGCGGCGGCCACCACATCCGCCGCCTCCGACGCGTCGTCCTCGACCGACGGGGCGGGTTCGACGACCGCGGCCAGGCGCTGGCCGTCCACGACCACCGCGGCCGAGGCCACTCCGGGATGCTGGAGCAGGGCGGATTCGATCTCGGCGAGTTCGATGCGGTAACCGCGAATCTTGACCTGGGTGTCTTCCCGACCCAGGAACTCGATGTCGCCGTCGGGCAGGTAGCGGCCGAGATCGCCTGTGCGGTAGAGACGCCGCCCGGTCGCGGGGTGGGTCACGAAACGTTGCGCGGTCCGGGCCTCATCACCGAAGTAGCCCATAGCGACCCCGGTTCCGCCGATGTAGAGCTCCCCCACGGACCACTCCGGACAGTCCCGCAGGGATTCGTCGAGCACGTGGAAGGTCTGGTTCGCCAAGGGTTTGCCGTAGGGAATGCTCGGCCGTGCGTGGTCCACTCCTGCGATGGGGTGGTGGATAGACCAGATCGCGCCCTCGGTAGCCCCGCCGAGGCTGACCAACCGCAGTTCGGGCAGCAGTTCGCGGATCGCGTCGGGCAGGGTGACCGGAATCCAGTCGCCGGAGAGCATCGCCAGCCGCAGGCCGGGCAGCGACTGCGGTGCCGAACGCAGGTAATCGTGCAACATCTGCAGCTGCCCTGGAACCGAGTTCCACAGCGTGACGCCCTGTTCAGCGACCAGTTCGGCCCAGTGCGAGGGATCGCCCCTGCGCTGCGCGTCGGGCAGCACCAGCGTAGCGCCCACCGCCAGCGGCCCGAAGATGTCGTAGACCGAGAGGTCGAAACCGAGCCCGGCCAGGCCGAGGACCGCGTCGCCCTCGCCCACGCCGAAGCGGTCGTTGATGTCGGCCACCGTATTGCGGGCCGCGCGGTGGCTGATCATCACACCCTTGGGACTGCCGGTGGAACCGGACGTGTAGATGACGTAGGCCAGGTCGCCAGCGGCCGTTGCGGACACCGTTTCCTCGGTGGAAGTCCGTTCATCGACGACGAGGACTTCGGCCCCGCCGCCGGCATCCGCGGCATCGATCAGCCACGGCTGGGTGAGCACCAGGCGCACTCCGGCGTCGGCGAGGATGGCCGCCCGGCGGGCGGCGGGCTGCGCGGTGTCGACCGGCAGGTAAGCACCACCTGCCAGCAGGGTGCCGAGCACGGCCGCGACCTGCTCCCAGCCCTTGTCCATCACCACCGCGACCGGCTCGGCGGCGCCGACTCCGGCGGCGCGCAGCCGGACCGCCACCGACCGCGCCCGGCCCGCCAGCTCGCCGTAGGTCACCGCTGCACCAGGCGTCCGCACGGCGATCACCTCTGGGGTCCGTTCCGCCTGGGCCATCACCGGCTCGTGCAGCAGCCCGCCGGGCAGCGCGGTCGCGGTGTCGTTGACGACACATCGCCGTTCACGCTGGTGCGCGGGCAGTTCCACCGCGTTCGCCCGGTGCAGGACCCGCTCGTCCTCGGCGATGCGCCGGACGAGGTCGACGTATGCGGCGAAGGCGTCGTCGACCAGGCCGGGCGGCAGCACGCCCTCGCGGGTGTCCCAGGACAGCGCCAACCGCTCGCCGCGCGGCATCACCTGGCAGTCGATCCAGACCTGCGGTGTCTGACTGATGGCGTAAGTGACCTCACCGCGCGGGGCGACCGGCGTGACCGGGGTGTCCATCGTGCTGGTGAACACCACCGGCATCAGCACCGGTTCGCCACCCGCTCGCCGGGACAGCTCGCCCAGAACATCGCTCCCGCTAAACAGCGGGTGTGCGAGGTCTTCGAGCAGCTGCGCCGACAAGGCCGCGGCCCTGTCTGCGAGGCCGGCCTCCTCGGTCAGGTCCACGGCCAGCAGCTCCACCGAGGTGAAGTCACCGACCAGCCTGGGCACGTCGGGGTGCAGGTCCAGCCGCTGGAAGGTCGGGATATTGAGGGTGAACCGCCGTCCCCGGCTCCACCGGCCGATGATCTCGGCATAGGCCGCCAGCAACAGCGCCGACGGGGTCAGCCCGACGCCTGCGGCGCGTTGGCGCAAGGACGTCCACTGCGCCTCGGACAGTTCGTCCTCAAGCCTGCGGAACCGCACGTCGCCGTCCGAAGCGGCCAACGCCCACTCCGGAGCGGGCAGCTCGGGCGCGGGTGGGATCGTCTCCACCCGTCGCATCCAGTAGTCGCGGTCCCGCCGGTACTCGGCGGAGTCAGCCCTGCCGCGCCGGGCCAGCAGGTAGTCGCGGAACGTCAGTGAAAGCGGGGCGAGCTCAAGCTCCGGATCGGTGTAGAGCTGGTCGAACTCGGCGAGCAGCAACTGCACGCTCGCGTAGTCCACGATCAGCAGGTCCAGGGACAGGTGGAGTACCGATCGGCGATCGCCCTGGGTGATCCGGATGGTGAACAGGGGCCATCGATCGGTCTCGGCGACTCGGTGCGACAGCTGCGCACGCGTGGCCATGACCGCCGCCTCGACCGCTGCGTCCTCCTGCCCCCGCAGGTCTGTCACCGCAATGCGGTGCGCGGGCACCTTTTCGAGCACCACCTGGTAGCCCTCGTCGTGCACCACAGCGCGCAGCATGTCGTGCCGGGTGATCAGCGCGTCCCATGCGCGCTGCGCCCGGTCCGGGTCGAGGTCCGGGTAGGTCAGTTCCACATAGGCATGGCAGGCCACGCCGCCGTACTCGTAGAAATCACCACGCCCGAGGAGATAAGCGGCTTGCAGGTCCGAGGGCGGAAACGGCTCGTGCCGGCCGCCGGAGTCGTGTTCGATCGGCCCGGTCGGCGCCGACAACCGTTCGACGATGGCCTGCTTGTGCTGCCGCAGCAGGGACTTCCGTTGCTCAGTGAGGGTGCCGCGCGGCGCGCGGAAACGAAGCTGTCCTGCTTCGACCCAGAACACGACGCCGTCGCGTTCAAGTGCTTCGAGTAACTCCCCAACGTCCATGGTGCCCCGTTCTCGCGCCCGGTCGCACCCCTGCGTCGTTGCGCAGGCGGCGAACCGAATTCCAGTGATTCCCGCAACAGGCGGGTCCATCCCAGCGGGTGAGCCGTCAAACTCTATTGCGAATGAAAATCATGTTCGGTAAGGCTATCAAACCAGAAGTGGACTCCCCTTGGCCAGAGCACGCCGCTGGCCCGACCCGAAGGACGACGGATGGCACAGGACTGGCCGGGCTGGCCCGACACCGACGCGGATCGCTACCGAGCCGCTGGGTACTGGGCGGGCCACACCTTCGACCAGCTGCTCGCGAGCTGGTCGGTCGAACATGGCGACCGCACCGCGCTGGTCGACGGCGAGCGCAGGTTCAGCTACGCAGCGCTGGAAACCGAGGTCGACCGGACCGCACGCGGACTGCGCGGTCTGGGCGTCACCCGGGGCGATCGCTTCATCATGCAACTGCCCAACATCGCCGAGTTCGTCATCGGCTGGTTCGCCCTCCAACGCGTGGGCGCGGTCCCGGTCCACGCGATGCCCGCACACCGAGCAGCCGAGATCGAACACCTCGCGCGGCTCTCCGGAGCCGTCGGCTACTTCATCGCCGACCGGCACGCACGGTTGGACTACCGCGAGCTGGCCGCAGAGGTCCGCAAATCCCGGCAGGACTGCGCCGAATCGCTCAAGCACGTCATCGTCGTCGGCGACCCGGGTGAGCACGACTTCGTCTCCTTCGCCGACCTGGTCGAGCGCGGTGGCCCCGCCCCCACCGGCCCCGCTTCCACCGGCCCCACCGCCACCGGCACTGCCGATTCCGGCGATCTGGCGCTGTTGCTGCTTTCCGGTGGCACGACGGGACTTCCCAAGCTCATCCCCCGCACCCACGACGACTACGCCTACAACGCGCGCGCCAGTGCCGAGGTCTGCGGACTGACCCGCGACTCGGTGTTTCTCTCGGTGCTTCCGATCGGGTTCAACTACACCTGGTGCTGCCCCGGCGCCCTGGGCACCTGGTGCGTGGGCGGCACGGTGGTCCTCGCACCCAACCCAAGCCCCGAGACCGTCTTCTCGCTCGTGGAACGGGAGAAGGTGACCATCGCGGCGGTGAACCCGCCGCTGGTGCCCTACCTGCTCGACGAGTACGAGGCGAACCGCCCGGACCTGAGCACGCTCGCCCTGCTCCAGGTCGGCAGCGCCCGGCTGGCCGACGACCTCGCCCGCCGCATCACACCTGAACTCGGCGTGCCGATCCAGCAGGTGTTCGGCATGGCCGAGGGCCTGCTGAACTACACCAGGCTCGACGACCCCGACGAGCTGCGGTGCACCACCCAAGGCGTGCCGCTGAGCCCGGACGACGAGATCCGCGTCGTCGACGAGCAGGACAACCCGGTACCCGACGGCGAGCCCGGCGAACTGCTCACCCGAGGCCCCTACACCCTGCGCGGGTACTACCGGGCGGCCGAGCACAACGCGCGTTCGTTCACCCCCGACGGCTTCTACCGGACCGGCGACCTCGTGCGACGGCTGCCCAGCGGCCACCTGATCGTCGTCGGCAGGGTCAAGGACCAGATCAACCGTGGCGGGGAGAAGATCCCGTCGACCGAGGTGGAAGGGCATCTGCTGGCTCACCCCGCGATCAAGGGTGCTGCACTGGTCGGCCAGCCCGACGCGGTGTTCGGCGAGGTCCCGGTCGCCTTTCTGGTCTGCCACGGGCAACCCCCCACGCTGCGCGAGGTCACCGCGTTGCTCAAGGAGCGCGGGTTGGCTCCCTACAAGCTGCCGACCCGGCTGGTCCTCGTCGAGGAATTCCCCCACACCGCGGTCGGCAAGATCGACAAGTTGGCGCTCGCCGCCCGGCTGAACTCCTGATCGCATGATCAGCCAAACCTGTCGGGGTCGCAGAAAGCGAGGTCATACGAGGGTGAACGCCCCATGACGAGGTCTGCGACCGCCTCACCCACCCCTGTCGCGTGCTTGAAGCCGTGGTTATTGCAGCCGCCCGCGATCACCAGCCGGGGATCGCGGCGCGGCCTGCCCAGCAGGAACTGGTTGTCGGGGGTGCGGGTGTACATACAGACCGAGACCCTGGCGGGAACTTCCCGCACCCCCGGCACCGCCGTGCGCAGCCGCTCGACCAGCAGATCCCAGTCCCCGGGCGAAACGGACCTGTCGAAAGCCTCCGGGTCGATGACCGGAAACCGGCCGTCGGAGTCCTCCAGACCGAGCTTGACAAGGCCGGCGTGCGGGTTGTTCCACGGCAGGATCCCGTGTCCCCAGACGCACACGCCATCATCCAGCTGCCGCATGAACACCGGAAGCCGGTCCAGCGAGAACCGTTCCCGGTCGGCCATCGGCTCGAACCAGGTCATCGGCATCCGGACCGTCTCCACCGGAAGTTCGTCCACAAGGGAGCCCAGCCAGCCACCGGCGGCGACCACGACCTGCCGGACCCGCAGGTCGCGCACCGGTGTTGACACCACCGCGCCGTCGGCGACCAGTTGGACGCCGGTGACCTTGGTGTCGGTGAACACCCGCGCACCGGCGGCCTCGGCGATCCGCACCGCGGCAGCGATCGCCCGTTCCGGCCGGATCAGCCCGGCGCCCTGCTCCCACACTCCGATGTGGTGGTCGGGCAGCCCTGCGTGGACCGGCATCCGATTACGCAGGTCCCTTGAATCCCACACCTGGACTGGCAGGTCGTGCACCCGCGAGGCCGCCAGCGTTCCGGCGATGATGTGGCCGTCACGCGGTCCGATCAGCAGCCCACCGGAGGAATCGATCAACCGCTGTCCCGCCGAGGACTGCAATTCGTGCCACAACTCCAGGGAACGCCGAGCCAACGGGACCAGACCAGGATGTTCCAGGCACGCGGTGCGCAACATCCGGCTCGTGCCCCCGGAAGAGCCCATCGAGTGCCCCGGCGTGAACCGTTCGATCCCCACCGCCCGCACCCCGCGCCTGGCCAGCGTCCACAGTGCACACGATCCCCAGGCACCGAGCCCGACGACCGCGACGTCAGCGTCGAACATGCTTGCCGCCTTCCGCTCAGACCGCCGAGGCGGCGAAACCGGTGAACCGGGGAGCGACCTGCTCGGCGAACAACCGCACCGCGGTGCGGGCATCCGGCAATGGCAGCGCGCCCGGGTTGAGTTGGAGGCTCAACGTCACGTCGTCGCCGAACCACTCGGCGACGGTGGCCACCTGCTCTCCGACCTCAGCCGGCGTTCCAGCGAACACCTTGTTGTCCGCCAGGCTTTTGTCGAAGTCGTACTTCGCCACCTTGGCCACCAACTGCTCGTAACCCGGGTAGTCCGCGCTCCGGGCCTGCCCCCACGACGCGACCGCGCCGGTCATCTTCTCGATGTAGTTGTGCTCCCAGCGCCGGGCCTGCTCCAGCACCCGCGCGCGATCCTCGCCCAGGTAACAGGTGTATTTGATCTGGATACGCGGCGGCTGCTGGTGACCCGCCTCGATGCGGGCCTTCCGGTAGATCGCCAGCATGTCCTGAAGACTCTCGCGCGAGGTCACGGTCGGCACGACCTGCAGGTGGTAACCGGCGCGGCCGGCCGCCGCGCACGACTGCGCGCTCGTGGTCGACGCCACGAAGATCGGTGGATGAGGGCTCTGGTACGGCCGGGGCAGCATGGTCACCGGCCCGAAGGCCGCCCACTCGTACTCGGAAACGACGTCGTCTTCCGTCCACAATCGACGGCAGAGTTCGACCCCTTGGGCAAAGCGCGAGCGGCTCTCGCTCATCGGCACCCCGAAAGCGGCGAACTCCTCCGGAAGGAACGCCCGGCCGAACCCGACGTCGAGCCTGCCGTGCGAAAGGTTGTCCAACATCGCGAGTTTGCCGGCGAGCTTGATCGGATGCGTGAACGCCGGGACGACCGCGCCGGTGGTCACGCGGATGCTCTTGGTGGCGGCCGCGATCGCCGTAAGCAGGGTGACCGGGTCTGGGCTGTAGCCACCATAGGACGAGAAGTAGTGCTCGACGACCTGCACGTGCTCGTAACCCGCGGCGTCGGCCAGTCGCGACAACTCCAGGCACTCGTCGTAATAGGTGCTCGGCGACTTCTCGTCCGGGCCGATCACGGGGAAAAAGGTCAACCCGAACCGCATAAAGGACTCCATTTCGCTCAACTCGGCGCGCAATCGCACCGCCCCCCAATCCGTAGTTAATCCGCCTCGAGAAGAACTGTCAAGGAGTCGTATAGAAAAATTTTAAGCCCGCAATTTCAAGAGGGGTCATCCTTTTTTTGGGCCGACCCCGGAGGATTATTTGCTCCGACATATGCGAATTGTTGCATTAATTTGCAACGCCGGAGTTGATTGCTATTCTCGATCCGAAAACACTTTGTTTTCACGTTGCTACCCATGCAGGAGCCGATATGCTCGACCGCACCTACCGGGTTGCCTTCCCAACCCGGGGAAGCGAGCTGGGCGCCGCCGAAATTGCGGCTCTCACCAGCCTCGTCAGCTCCGGAGCGCCGCTGAGCTCCGGTCCCCACCGCGACCGGTTCGAAAACGGGTTCCGCGAGCACATCGGGTCCGCGCACGCGATGTCGGTGACCAGTGGAACGGTCGCCCTCGAATTGGCGATCCATTTATTGGACCTGCGCCCCGGCGACGAGGTGATCGTCACCCCGCAGACCTACCAGGCCACCATCGCTCCGCTTCTCAACCTCGATGTCGACGTTATCTTCTGCGACGTCGACCCCGACACCCTGAACATGGACCCGACGGTCCTCGAAACGCTCATATCCGAGCGGACCGCAGCGGTTCTGCTGGTGCATTACGGCGGATGCCCGGCGGAAATGGACCGGATCACCGCCGTCGCGCACGCCCACGGCGCGGTCGTCGTGGAGGACTGCGCGCACGCCCTGGGCGCGAGCTACCACGGCCGCCGCCCCGGTGCACTGGCCGACATCGGCTGCTTCAGCTTCCACAACTCCAAGAACCTCACCACCCTGGGAGAGGGCGGCATGATCACCTTCGACCGGGACGACTGGGCGTACCGGCTGGAATGCCTGCGTTCCAACGGAGTCGACGGCGTTACCCGCCCCGTCCGCGGAACCCGACCGCCGACCCTGCTGCCGTGGATGAAGTACGCCGACGAAATCTACTCCAGCGAGTACACCGAGGTTCTGCGCGCGGGGACCAACGCGACCCTGTCGGAAGCCGCTGCGGCCGTCGGCTCGGTCCAGCTTGGACGATTACCGGAATTATCCGCTCGCCGCGCGGAAATCGCGCACCGGCTCGACGAGGCACTGGCCGATGCGGGCACCAGCGCCCGACCGCATCACGCACCACCGGGAACCGAACACGCCCACCACCTCTACACGTTCTTCGTCGACTCGGGCGCGCCCGAGCGCGAACGGCTGGTCCGGTCGCTGGACCGGCACGGGATCGAGGTCCAGTTGCGCTACTTCCCGCTGCACCTGACGCCCGAGTGGCGGGCACGCGGGTATCGGGCGGGCGCGTGCCCGGTGGCCGAGAACAGCTGGTTCGACCGCCACGTGAACCTGCCCTGCCACCCCGGTCTGACCGATTCCCAGGTCGACCGGCTCTGCGCGGTCCTGCACGAGGAACTGACCTCGCCCGGCCGTGCTTTCCATTCCAGCCAACCGATTTCCTGAGGAGCCGCCATGCCATTCATCGACGTCAAGATTTTCGAGGAGCGCCTGGCGCCGGAGACCGAGCGAGCACTGATCTCGGCGCTCACCGACGCGGTCGCGGGCGTGCTCGGCGAGAAAACGCGTCCTTTCACCTGGGTAGTCCTCGACGGCACCCCCGCCCAGCGCTGGGGCATCGGTGGCGAACCGGGCGAGGCGAAATGAGCGCCGCGGACAACGCCCTGCGCGCGGAGGTCGCCACCGCGCTCGGGCTTGCGCCCGAGGAGATCGGCACGCACGACGACCTCTTCGCCCTCGGACTCGACTCCCTGGGCCTGATCCGGCTGGCCGGGCAGTGGCGCAGGCAGGGCCGGGCGGTCACCTTCGACGATCTGGCGGAGAACCCGACCCTGGCGGGTTGGCGGGCGGTGCTGGGCACCTCCGGCCCGAGCTTCCTGGAAACGGAACCGGACACCGTCGACGAGCGGGCGCCGTTCGACCTGGCGACGATGCAGCACGCCTACTGGATCGGCCGCCAGCCCGGACAGCCCTTCGGCGAGGTCTCCGCTCACTTCTACGTCGAGTTCGACGGCGCGAGCGTTGAACCGCCGCGCCTGCAGAAGGCGCTGGACGCCTTGGTCGCACGGCACGACATGCTGCGGGTGCGGTTCCTGGACGACGGCCGCCAGCAGATCACCGCAACCAGCGCGCTGCCCGCGGTGCGTGTGCATGACCTGCGCCAGCGGCCGGACTGCGACGCCGAACTGGAGCGACTGCGCGAGTACTACACCCATCGCAGGTTCGACGTCGATGCGGGAGAGGTCTTCGAGGTCGCACTATCCTTGCTGCCCGACGGTTCCACTCGGATCCACGTGGACCTCGACATGATGGTCGCCGACGCGCTGAGCATGCGCATCCTGCTCAACGATCTGCGTGCCCTCTACGAGGATCCCGGGACCGAACTGCCACCGATCGACTACAGCTTCCCCCGCTACCTTGCAGACCGCGCCGCACGGTACGACCCCGAACGCGCCCGTTCCCGACAGTGGTGGCAACAACGGCTGCCCGAGCTGCCCGGCGGACCGGGACTGTCGCTGAGCTCCGAACAGGCCGGCCCACCCCGGACCGCGCGTCTGCACCACTGGATCTCCCCGCAGGACAAGGCAGAATTCATCACCGCCGCGCAACACCAGGGACTGACCCCGGCGGCCGCGCTGGCCACCGCCTTCGCCGAGGTGATCGGAGCGTGGAGCACCGAACCCCGGTTCCTGCTCAACCTCCCGCTGTTCGACCGGGAGCTGCCGCGCGACGACGTCGACCTGCTGGTCGGCGACTTCAGCTCGTCGATCCTATTGCCGGTCGACGTCAGCGAACCGATGCCCTTCGTCGAGCGCGCGCGAGGAGTGCAGGCCAACATGCGGGCCGCGATCGGACATGGCGCCTACGGCGGTGTCGAGGTACTGCGCGATCTGGCGCGACTCGGCGACGGAGTCCCAGTGCTGGCACCGGTGGTCTACACGAGCGCACTGGGGCTGGGGGAGATCTACGACGCCGATCTGCAACGCTGCTTCGGCACACCGTCGTGGATCATCTCGCAGGGGCCGCAAGTGTGGCTGGACGCCCAGGTCACCGAACTCGACTCAGGGCTGCTGCTCAACTGGGACGTGCGAGCCGACGTGCTGGCCGAAGGCACCGCCGAGGCGGCCTTCGAGGTCTACCGCGACCTGATCAGCGACCTGATCGCCTCGAACGATCGGTGGGCCAACCCGGTCGGATCGCTGCTGCCACCCGCGCAGGCCGCCGCCCGGAAATTGCTCAATAACGTCGAACCGGTTGCACCGTCACAGCTTCTGCACGAAGGGTTCTTCGCCCACGTGCGCGACCACCCGAGCGCGGTCGCTTTGGTCGACGACGGCATGTCGTTGACCTACGCCGAACTCGCCGAGCGTGCGTTGCGGGTAACCGCATTGCTGACGTCGCACGGTGTCGGCCGGGGCGACGCGGTAGCGATCACGCTGCCGAAGGGGCCGCAGCAGATCGTAGCGGCGCTGGGCGTGCTGGCCGCGGGTGCCGCCTACGTGCCGATCAGCGTCGACCAGCCCCCGCAACGCCGATCCCGCCTCCACCGACTCGCCGCAGCAACGGCGGCGCTCACAGACGCGAGGTACTGCGACGCGGTGCGCTCGGCGGCCTCCGAACCGGTGCTGCTGATGTCCGACGCAGCGCAGTACCCACCCGCGACGGCTCCCACGTGGGTCGATCCCGCTGAACTCGGCTACGTGCTGTTCACCTCCGGCTCGACCGGCGAACCCAAAGGCGTTGAAGTCACGCACAGCGCGGCGATGAACACCATCACGGCGATCAACACTCGGTTCGGGGTCGGTCCCCAGGACCGCACGCTGGCGGTGTCGGCGCTGGAGTTCGACCTCTCGGTCTACGACATCTTCGGAATGCTGTCGGTCGGGGGCGCGGTCGTGACCGTCGACGAGTCCCGTCGTCGCGACGCCGAGCACTGGTGGCGGCTGGCGGTCGGATACGACGTGACGGTGTGGAACACCGCTCCCGCGCTGCTCGACATGCTGCTGGCCGCAGCGGACGGAGGGCAGCCAGCGCTGCGGCTGGTCCTGCTCGGTGGCGACTGGGTCGGACTGGACCTGCCTGGGCGGCTGCGCGAACGCGCGCCCGACTGCCGATTCGTCGCGTTGGGGGGGATGACCGAGGCCGCGATCCACTCCACCGCGATCGAGGTCTCCGAAGTACCGGCGTCGTGGCGCTCCATGCCGTGGGGCGCTCCGCTGCCGGGCGTGAGCTGCCGGGTCGTCGATGCCCAAGGACGAGACCGCCCGGACCAGGTCACCGGCGAGCTCTGGGTCGGTGGGGCGAGTGTGGCCCGCGGCTACCGGGGAGATCCGCGGCGCACGGCGCAACGGTTCGTCGAGCACGACGGTCGGCGCTGGTACCGCAGCGGGGATCTCGCGCGCTACTGGCCGGACGGCACGTTGGAGTTCCTTGGCCGCGCCGACCACCAGGTGCAGGTGCACGGGTATCGCGTGGAACTGGGTGAGGTCGAGTCCGCCCTCTCGGCGCACCCCGCGATCGGACACGCCGTGGCCACCCTCATCGCGGAGCCGGCGCCCCGGCTGGTCGCCGCCGTGTCCGCTTCCGATGCCGTGTCGGAGGCAGACCTGCTGGCCTGGCTCGGTGACCGGCTGCCGCCGTACATGGTATGCGACCACATCGCGGTGCGGGAACGACTTCCGTTGACCCACAACGGAAAGCTGGACCGCAGTGCAATCGCAACGCTACTGTCCCAAGAGGCCACCCCTGCTGCGGAGGAGTTCCAGGAGCCCGCAGGCGAGCTGGAGGAGGTGGTCGCCTCGGTGTGGGCCGAGCTGCTGGGAGTCGACCGGATCGGCAGGAACGACGGTTTCTTCGCTCTCGGTGGCGATTCCCTGATGGCGACCCGGCTGGTCGGCAGACTGCGTGAAGCCGGGATCGCGGGCGCGCGCCTGGCGATGTTGTTCGCCCGGCCCGTGCTGGCCGACTTCGCTTCGTCGCTGATGCTGGGCGGATCCGACGACCAGATCCGCCTGCACGCCGACCTGGACCACCGCCACGACCCGTTCCCGCCGACCGATGTTCAACGCGCGTACTGGATAGGCCGCGACGAGCGGCTGCCCCTCGGTGGTGTCGGTACCTACCAGTACACCGAGTTCGACGGCGCCGAGGTCGACTTGGAGCGGCTGGAACGGGCCTGGCAGCGCCTCGTCTACCGGCACGAGATGCTGCGCGCGATCTTCGACGACGACGGCGCGCAACGCATTTTGGCCGACCCACCCCCTTTCCGGATCGAGGTCCGCGACGCCACCGGCGGCGACCCCGCTCCGGCGCTGGCACGCCTGCGGGAAGAGAAATCGCACCGCTACTTCGATCTCAGCCGATGGCCGCTGTTCGAGGTGACCGCGCTGCACTACGACACCGACAGCGGCCGGCGCACGAGACTTGCGATCGGGTTGGACTACATCATCTTCGACGCCCTGTCGATCATGACGTTGTTCTCCGAACTCGACGCCCTCTACCGAGCCCCGGACGTCGAGCTGCCCGCGATCGGGATGTCGTTCCGCGACTACGTGCTCCAGGTCGAGCCCCAACCCGAGGACCTCGAACACGACCAGCGGTACTGGCTGCAACGGCTGAATGAGTTGCCGCCCGGCCCCGCACTGCCGATGACCACAGACCCCTCGCAGGTGTCGCGACCGCAGTTCTGCCGCCACCAGACCTGGCTGGACCAACGGCAATGGCAGGCGATCCGGGATCGGGCTAGAGCCGCCGGGCTGACCCCCTCCACCGTGCTGCTCACCGCCTACGCCGAGGTGCTGGGCGCTTGGAGCCGCCAACGCCCGCTCACAGTGACGCTGACCCTGTTCAACCGCCGGGAGGTCGATCCCGACATCTACCGCGTGCTTGGCGACTTCACCTCGCTGTCACTTGCCGACTACCGGCCGGAGCCGGGCGAACCGTGGCTGGAGGCCGCAGGCCGGATGCAGCGGCGGCTCGGTGCCGACCTCGACCACCGCGACGTCGCCCCGTCGTGGCTGTTGCGGGAGCTGGCTCGCAGAACGGGCAACATCGACGCCATGCCGGTGGTGTTCACCAGCGCGATCGGCGTCGGCGACGGGGTGTCGATGGACATGTCGCCGGGGTTCCCGGAGCGTGTGTGGGGGATTTCCCAGTCGCCGCAGGTGTGTCTGGACAATCAGGTGATGGAGTCCCAGGGTGGCCTGCTGGTCACCTGGGACGCGGTGGAGGACCTGTTCTGCGAAGGCGTCCTGCCCGCGATGTTCGCCGCCTACCGCCGGCTGCTGGAGTGGTTGGCCGGCCACGACTGGACCGAGAACCTGCCCGATCCGCTGCCAGCCGAGCAGAAGCAGGTCCGCGATCACGTCAACGCGACGGACCGCACGGTCCCTGGTGGTCTGCTGCACGCCCCGCTGTTCGACGCGCCAGCCGACGCCGACGCCGTCATCTGGGAACACGACGGCCATCGGTGCACGCTCAGCCACGGCGAACTCCGCGACCGCGCCCTGCGCGTGGCGGGCGCACTGGTGCGCAGCGGAGTGCGGCCGGGAGACACCGTGGCCATCACCCTTCCCAAGGGGGCCGACCAGATTGTGGCGGCAGTGGGTGTGCTCTGCGCCGGTGGCGTCTACGTTCCGGTCGGCGTCGAGCAACCCGAGCTGCGACGAGAACGCATCTACACCGACGCCGGAGCGCGGCTCGTGATCGACGAAACCGGGGGCGACGACCGGCTCGAGCTGAGCACGGCGGTCCGGGCCGAACCGTTGGGTGCTCCGGTCCCGGTGGAACCCGATTCGTTGGCCTACGTGATCTTCACCTCCGGTTCCACCGGCACTCCCAAGGGAGTGGAGATCACCCACGACGCGGCGGTCAACACCATCGCCGACATCAACAGCCGGTACTCGGTGACCGCTGACGATCGGGTGCTCGCGGTGTCGGCATTGGACTTCGACCTGTCGGTCTACGACGTCTTCGGCGTCCTTGGCGCCGCCGGCACCTTGGTGCTGCCCGGGGAGGACGAGCGACGCGACGCCAACCGCTGGCTGGAACTGGTCACCAGGCACGGCGTGACCCTGTGGAACACCGTGCCGATGTTGCTGGACATGCTGCTCACCGCCGCAGAACTCGGCGGACGGCAGCTGCCCGCGACACTGCGTCTCGCTCTGGTCTCGGGGGACTGGGTCGCGCTGGACCTGGGCGCCCGGCTGGCGGCGGCCACCGACGGGCGCTGCCGTCTGGTCGCCCTCGGAGGCGCGACGGAGGCTTCCATCTGGTCCAACGCCTACGAGGTGGGCGAAATCGACGCCCGCTGGAGCTCCATCCCCTACGGCCTGCCGCTGGCGAACCAGCGCTACCGGGTTGTCGACGAGGAGGGCAGGGATCGGCCGGAATGGGTGGCGGGTGAACTGTGGATCGGCGGTCGCGGAGTGGCGGCCGGATACCGCGGCGACCCGGCCAGGACCGCTGAGAAGTTCGTCGACGACCGGGGACAGCGGTGGTACCGCACCGGAGACCTCGGCCGGTACTGGCCGGACGGGACGCTGGAGTTCCTCGGCAGGGCCGACCACCAGGTCAAGATCGGCGGGCACCGGCTCGAACTCGCCGAGATCGAGTCCGCGCTGGAGTCCTGCCCTGGAGTGGGCAACGCGGTGGTCGTGGTCACCGGAGAACGACGGCAACGGGTGCTGCACGGCTTCGTCGAGCGCACCGACGGGCTCGACACCGCGGCCGTCCGCACCGAACTGGCCCAGCGCCTGCCCCGCTACGCCATCCCGGCCCGGTTCACGCTGCTCGACGTGCTTCCCCTGACCGCCAACGGAAAACTCGACCGGGCGGCGCTGGAACGCATGGCCGACGACCACGGCACCGCAGGCGAACCACCGGACGGTGCGGTCGAGAAGGTGCTGGCCGAGGCATGGGCCGACCTGCTCGGGCATCCGGTTGACGACCGCGACGCCAACTTCTTCGGCCTCGGCGGCAACAGCTTGCTCGCGCTGCGCGTGATCAGCGCGGTCCAGCAGCGGTTCGGGGTCGACGTCGGCGTGCGGGACTTCCTGGCCTCGCCGACCGTCGCGAACCTGGCCGCAGAGGTGTCCAGGATGCAGATGTCCATCATGGACGAATACGAGAGTGGTGTGCTGTGACGAAGAATTCCGGCACCGCCGAGGCCGCCCGCGTGCTCGCCCCGATCCGGGGGTATCTCGCCACCGCGGTCGCGCTTCAGGCGGTGGCCTCGGTCCTGGGTGTGTTGCCGCTGATCACGATCGCCGAACTAGGCCGGGTGTTGCTGCCCGGCGGAGCCGGGCCGGAATTCGCCTGGCCGCTGGTGTGGCTGGGCGTCGGTGCGGTACTGGTCAGCCTGGCACTGTCGATGGCGGCCAATACGATCACCCACGTCGGCGACAACAAGCTGCAACTGCACCTGCGCCGGGCCATGGCCCGGCGGCTGGGACGCGTCCCACTGGGATGGTTCTCGAAGACAACCTCCGGCACAGTCAAGAAGACCTTGCACGACGACATCGCCGGTATGCACTACTTCGTCGCGCACACCCTGCTCGACGTGACCTCCGTAATGCTGGCCCCGCTGACCGCGCTGGTGTACCTGGTGACCGTCGACTGGCGGATGGCGGCCATCTCGGTCATCCCACCGCTGGCCGGAGCACTGCTGTTCCGCAGGGCGATGGCCGAGGCACGCCCGCAGATGGCCGCTTACGGGCGAGCGGTAGCCGAGATCAACAGCGGCGTGGTCGAATTCGTCGAGGGCATCGCCGTGGTCAAGACTTTCGGCGGCACCCGCACGGCGCACCAGCGCTTCCTGCGCGCAGCCGACGACTTCCACGAGTTCTTCACCCGCTGGGTGGGTTCCACCATCGGCGTGTCCACGGCATCGCAGCTGGCGGTTTCACCTGTCGTGGTGCTGCTGCTCGTGGTCACCGCGGGCACGAGCATGGTCGCCACCGGCGTGGTGGCCGCGCCCGACGTGCTGGCGTTCGTCCTGCTCGCACCAGCACTGGCCGGCCCGATCGCCGCGATCGGAACGCGCTTCCAGGCGTTGCGCACCGGAACCGCGGCGGCGCGCAACGTCCAGGCGCTCCTGGCAGAACCGGTGCTGCCGGTGCCGGCGAGCCCGAAAACGCCCAGCGGCAACGAGATCCGGCTGCGCGGGGTGGAGTTCGGCTATGACGACGACCCGGTGCTCGCCGATATCGGCCTCGACCTGCGGCCCGGCACCGTCACCGCTCTCGTCGGCCCCTCCGGGGCGGGCAAGTCGACCCTGGCGAAACTGCTGGTCCGGTTCCACGACGTGGCCGGTGGTTCCATCACACTCGGCGGAGTGGATCTGCGTGAGATGGAGCCGGAAACCCTCTACCGGCACGTCGGATTCGTTTTCCAGGACGTAGTTCTGCTGCGCGGCACGGTCGCCGAGAACATCGCGTTGGCCCGACCGGACGCGGACGCGGCCGACATCGAACGGGCCGCTTGCGCCGCGCAGATCCACGACCGGATCACCACTCTGCCGCGCGGATACGACTCGGAAATCGGCGTCGACGCGGAGTTCTCCGGCGGCGAAGCCCAACGGATCTCGATCGCTCGCGCGCTGCTGGCGGACACGCCGGTTCTGGTGCTCGACGAAGCCACTGCCTACGCCGACCCGGACTCGGAGGCGCTGATCCAACAGGCACTGTCCACATTGTCTGCTGGACGGACCTTGCTGGTGATCGCCCACCGACTGGCCACAATCCGCGACGCGGACCAGATCGTCGTGCTCGAAGGCGGACGCATCACCGAACAAGGCCACCACACCGAGCTCATCGAGGCCGACGGCCGATATGCGCGCATGTGGCGCGCGCAGGAACCCGCTGCACCGACCCACGCCACGCCAGGAGGAAACTCGTGATTCGCGCGCTGTTCACCGCGCTGGGCAAGCAGAACTCCGGACCGCTGCGGGGCTTGCTGGCGTTGCTCGCCACGGCCGCCGTCCTGCAAGGGGTCGCCTATGCCTTCCTGGTCCCGGTGCTGCGGACCCTGCTCGGCAACCAACCGGATACGGTGTGGCCGCCGCTGCTGATCTTCGCCCTGGCCTGCATGGGCTCGGCGGGCGCGACCTGGTTCGCCCAGGCAGCGGCATTCCGCACTGGTTCACGGCTGGCCAATGTGCTGCACCACCGGCTGGGTGCGGCGATCGTGTCGCTGCCGCTGGGCTGGTTCAACCGTTCCCGGGTCGGCGAGCTGAGCAGGATGAACAGCGAGCACGTGCTCCAGGTGATGAGCGTGCCCGCACACCTGCTGCGTCCCGCGGTCACCTCGGTGCTGACCTCGCTGACGATCGTGATCACCATTGCGCTGATCGACGTGCGGCTGGCGCTGTCGGTCGTGCTGGCCATTCCGGTTCTGCTGGCGGTGCTCGCGATCAGTAACCGGGTCGTACGGATCGCCGACGCCGAGCGGCACGCCGCCATGGACGAAGCCGCCAACCGGGTCGTCGAGTTCGCCAAGGCGCAACCGGTGCTGCGTGCGTGCGGCCAGGCCGACACCGGCGGTCGGGCGCTAGACCGTGCGCTGCTGGCGCAGCGGAGCGTCGATCAGAGCATGCTTTTCCGGGTCGTGCCAGGCTTGCTCGCGTTCGAGTTCACCGTCCGCGTGATGGTGACGGCCACCCTGGTGCTCGGTGTGCTGTCGGTGCTCGACGGAGGGCTCGACGCTGGGACCGTGATCGCTGTTCTTGTGCTGGTCGGCCGGTTCGCCGAGCCGGTGACCGCCGCTGCCGGAATCGGTGCGAGCATCCGGATGGCGCGCACGAGCCTGGACGGGATCAACCGGCTGCTCGCCGAACGCCCGCTGCCGGAGCCGTCGCCTCCGGCCCGCCCCGAACGCAATGACGTGGAGTTCGACGACGTCAGCTTCGGTTACGACGACCGCCAGGTGCTGCGGAACCTCAGCTTCACCCTGCCCGGCAACAGCATGACCGCCCTGGTCGGCCCGTCCGGGGCGGGCAAGACGACGGTCGCCCGGCTGCTGGGGCGGTTCTGGGACACCACGGGCGGTCAGGTCCGCATCGGCGATGTCGACGTTCGCGACATCGCAACCGACGACCTGATGTCGATGGTGGCGTTCGTGTTCCAGGACGTCTACCTGTTCGACGGCACACTCGGCGACAACGTCCGCGTGGGCCGCCCGGACGCCACCGACGACGAGGTCCGCGACGCCATCGCGCGCGCCGGTCTGGTCGACGTGACTTGCGAACTGCCACTGGGCACCGACACCCCCGTCGGCGAGGCGGGATCCCGGCTCTCCGGCGGCCAGCGCCAACGCGTGTCCATCGCCCGCGCGCTGCTCAAGCAAGCGCCGATCGTGGTCTTCGACGAGGCGACGTCATCCCTGGACCCCGAGAACGACGTGGTGGTCCAACGTGCGATCGCAGCGCTGGCCGAGAACTCCACCTTGCTGGTCATCGCCCACCGGATGCAGACCGTGCTGGCCGCCGATCAGATCATCGTCCTCGACGAAGGTGCCCTGACCGAACGCGGCACGCACGAGGAGTTGCTGACGCTCGACGGCACCTACGCCCGGTTCTACCGCCGGCGGGCCTCCTGTGCGGGATGGCGGCTGACCGATGCCGTTTCGTAAACGAAAGCTCCGCGACAGGTGCAGGCCGTTTCCGCCTGACAGTCAGCGCAGCCGGGCTTTGCCCAACGAGGTCGAACAAGCTCGCGAGACCTCGGTGAGATCGCCGATACGCGGGCCGAGCCGGCGGGCGAGGTCGATCAGCGCCTGGCTCTGGTGTTCGGCGGAGTGCTCCTTGGTGTAGGTGCCCGTCGCCCACTCGATGGGCGGTTTGATCACCCGAGAACGGCTGGTCGCCGCTGAAGGTGGCCTTCAAGGCGGTCACCTACAAGGGCGACGACCTACCGCGATGACGACCCGACCGTGGTGCGGGCCCGATTTCCGCACCACGGTCACATCCCCGCTGCGGCCTGCTGAATCGCACCGCTGCGATGCACGCCAGTTGGGAACACTTGGATTTGCCCGGTCAGCGGTGCGACGGTAGCTTGCCCCGAGCCAGCCCACCGAGCACCATGGCGACCAGCCCCAGCACCAGGGCCAGGTAGCCCCCGACGATTCCATTGCCGGTGCCGGGACCGCCGTCGGCGGTGACCACCACCAGCCCGCCGCTGACCACGGCGATCAACCCCGCCACCAGGGCCACGATGGCCCCCCTTTTCCCGGTGCCGTTGCCCATACGGCCGGCGGATCGAGCCCGAGCCAGCCCACCGATGACCACGGCAACCCCCGCCAATAACGCGGCCGAAGTGGCCCAGACCCGGTCGGCGGTCCAGCCGTAAACAATGGGGTCGGGCGGCTGGGCCAAGGCATGTGCGGCAGCCGGTGTGGCAAGCGCGAAACTTCCGAGCAGTGCGGCTGCGGCGGTGGCAAGCATGCTACGGACGGACATGAGGTGCTCCTTCTCCCACACGACTGGACGTCGCTGATCATGTCCGCTGGACCCACCGCCGGTCGTTGTGCGGACGCAGGCAATATCGTGCTGCCGCCGGTGCCGTAGCCGACTGCTGCGGATGCCGCAGGAGCCGCGAAGCTACCGCGGATGTGGTAGGCGGCTGATCATCTGTGCGCGGGAGTCGCCCACGCGGACATCTGGCTAGGGTGCACGCATGAGCGGCGGACGCATGAGCGGCGGACGGATCGGCGTCTGGGACTGGATGATCGCCGTCGGCGTGGCGGCGGCCCTGCTGGTCGCCGGGCTGTCCGGACAACATCCCTCTACGGATCTCGACCCGCTGGGTTACGCGTTGTTGGTAGCCGGCGGCCTGTCGCTGGCCGCGCGCCGGTGGGCTCCGGTCACCGTGCTGGCCGTGACCGCGTTGTGCGCGTTGGGTTACCAGGCAGTCGGTTTCGAGGTGCCGGTCGTCGCGTACCTGTTCGCGGTGTACTCCTCGGTGCGGGCGGGACACCGCATCGTCGCGGTAGCGGGTTCGGTGATTATGCTGGCTGCTCTTCCGCTCGCGATCTTGACCTCTCCCCACGACTGGCCCGTGGGCGAGGCGTTCACGCAGTCCCGGGACGTCCTGCAACTGGCATGGCTGATCGCCGCCGGTGCGGCGGGTGAAGCGCTGCGGCAGGCCGAGCGCCGGGCGGATGAGGCCGAGCGCACCCGCGAGGAGACCGCGCGGCGCCGCGCCGACGAGGAGCGACTGCACATCGCGCGGGAGCTGCACGATTCGCTCACCCACCAGATCTCCGTCATCAAGGTGCAGGCCGAAGTCGCCGTCCACCTGGCCCGAAAGCGGGGTGAACAGGTGCCGGATGCCCTGCTGGCGATCCGGGAGGCCGGTCGTGAGGCGGCCCGGGAACTGCGAGCGACCCTGGAAGCGCTACGCGACGACGACAAGAACCCGCCGCATGGGCTTGACCACGTCCCGGAACTGGTGCAACGGGCCCGCACGACCGGCCTCGACGCGAAGCTGACGATCGAGGGATCACGAAACGACGTGCCGTCCGCGGTGGACCGGACCGCTTACCGGATCGTTCAGGAGTCGCTGACCAACATCGCCCGTCACGCCGCCGCCGCTACCGCGTCGGTCCGGATCGACTACCGCCCCGACGCCCTGGTCATACGGGTCGACGACGATGGCAATGCCACGTCGGACACCGCACCGGTGCCCGGCGTCGGGCTGCTCGGCATGCGCGAACGAGTCACCGCCCTAGGAGGTCACCTGCGAGCGGCGCCGCGCGACGAGGGCGGCTTCTCCGTGCAAGCCGAACTTCCCGTGGACCGAACGTCATGATCCGCGTCCTGCTGGTCGACGACCAGCCGCTCATCCGCAGCGGATTCCGCGCGCTCCTCGACATCGAGGACGACATCGAGGTGGTGGCCGAGGCCGCCGACGGCAACGAGGGCCTGGCGCTGGCCAGGGAGCACCTGCCCGACATCGCGCTCATCGACATCCAGATGCCGGTCGTCGACGGCATCGAGGCGACCCGGCGCATCGCCGCGGACCCGGCCCTGGCCGGGGTGCACGTCGTCATCCTGACCAACTACGGCTTGGACGAACACGTCTTCACCGCGCTGCGCGCCGGCGCGGCCGGATTCCTCGTCAAGGACATCCAGCCGGAAGACTTCCTCCACGCCGTGCGCGTCGCCGCGCGCGGCGACGCCCTGCTCGCACCGTCAATCACCCGTCGGCTGATCGACCGGTACGTCACCCAGCCGCTCACCACCGTCACCGGCACGGGGCTGGAAGAGTTGACCAACCGCGAACGCGAGGCCGTCGCCCTGGTCGCGCAGGGCCTGTCCAACGACCAGGTCGCCGACCGCATGGTGATCAGCCCGCTGACCGCGAAAACCCACATCAACCGGGCCATGGTCAAGCTCCACGCCCGCGACCGCGCCCAACTCGTAGTCCTCGCCTACGAATCAGGCCTGGTAATCCCGCGCAACTCCTGACACCCGCGCTCGCCTGGTGGGCGGTTAAGCCTCCTCCAAGGCCTCGCCGAAGGCCCGCAGCAGCTGGATGTGCCGGTTGTGGGCCAGCAGATGGCCCGTTCCGATGGTCAACGCCACCGGCCAAGACATCAGCCCAGCAGTGGCCAGGACGATGACCCCTGCCAGGTAGGCGAGCTCGTTCAGCGGGGGAAGCGGGATCGTCCCCATTCCCGGTACCTGCACCCGTACGACGTGCCGCTCGACGGCGAGCGGGCCTTCACCCGCACTACGTGCGGCATCGTGCGGGGCAGCGTCGGTTTCGCTGGCTCTCCTCGATGCCGGTGTCGACGCTTTCGTCCGGGCGATCGTTGAGCTTGCCATGGCTAGTCCTCGATCCTCGGGCGGTTTCCGCCGGGGCACGAACGCCACAACCATCCAGCAGACGGCCGCGCCTTCACAGAGGCCAAGGTCCATTATGCACGACCGTTCGTCGTGGCCTGGGCCTCGACCGGCCTGCACGGCGCGGAAGCGGGGGCTGTTGGAGATGCAACGGCTCCTGCTCGCGCCCTGGTCTCAGGACTGCCAGTCGGGTTTCCGGTCTCGGCGGTCGCATTCCGCCGCCACTGCCAGCATCTCGAAGCGGTAGCGCTGGGCTAGGTTCCACCGCCGTGCTTCGAGGGCGATGTTCATGTGATGCTCGGCGCGTCGGGCGCGGTTGTCGAGGTCTTCTTCGGTGCACTGGTTCAAGAACATGGCTCGGGCTACCTGGTGTCGGGGTCTACGTGCGGCCGTCTTCGGGGTCACGCACTCAGCCGATGTTGCGGGACTTCCACGCCGATCGCGGCGCGAAGCGCATCGTGGTGCGTCCGGTGCACCGTCCGGGCATTGTCTGGACCAGGGTTGGCTCGGGTGCCTTCCTGGTCGCAAATCCAAGTGCCCATGAACAGGTTGCGGTACACGTGCGGCCGTTGGGGTTTGTGGGAGGAGGAGCGTGGCTCGGGCGGTCGGAACGTGAGGATCGCCGGAGCCCCGGTGGGCTTCGCGGCGGTGGTTCGGGTTGCGTACATCGGGGCGGTTCCTGGGTTGCAGTTCGGTCAGTACTGCACCAGCTTGGCCCGGCGAGGCCCTCGGCAACCACGGGAGTACTACGTAGCGACTACGTATTTCGGGACTTTCTCCTCTGCATCGGCGCGCTTCGCGGTGCCGGGCGCAGCCCACCGTAGCGTGGCCGGTCACCTGCGGAAACGGGTACCCGGCAGGTAGCCTCGGTGGCAGAGGTCTAAGCCGTGGCTGAGCAAGCCGGGGGGCCGACATGGCAATTAGTGATGCACAGCGGATCGAATTGCAGCGCCGCACGATCGCCGAGCACATCGATGCGGAGAACTCCCACGACTGGCTGCGCGTGTACGGCACTTTCGTCCAGGATGAGCACGCCTTCTACGACGTCGTGCCGCTGAGCACGCGGTACGACGGTTTCCAGGGCGTTCAGGACTTCTACCAGGTGCTGGAAACAGCCGTTCCGGATTTCCGGGTCACCGTGAACGCCGAGTACGACACGCCCGGCTCCTCGGTCCGCGAGGTGACGATCAGCGGGACGCACCAAGGTGACTACTGCGGCATCCCGCCAGCGGGGCGGGCGGTCTTGTTCGAGTTGGCCGCGTTCTACCTCTTCCGCGCGGACGTCCCGGAGAAGCTCCTCGCGGAGCGCATCTACTTCGACAACGAGACCGTGCTGCGCCAGATGCGCGGCGAGGAGAAGGCCCCCACCGGAATCGGACTTGCGACGGCCTGACCGCGCGTCGGCCGCTAGGTCGTGCGCTCCGAGTTTCGTTGCGCCGCCACCCAGGTCGCGATCTGGGTGCGCGAGCCGAAGTCGAGCTTGGTGAGGATGTGCTCGACGTGCGCCTCCGCGGTGCGTTGGCTGATCACCAGTTGCGCCGCGATCTCCTTGTTCGACATCCCCTCGGCGACGGCGTCGGCGACCTGGCGCTCCCGGCGCGTCAGCGGCCAGCCCAGCTTTTGCCCGCGGGCTTCCGGGCTCGCCGCGGGAGCCGATCGGGTCTTGCCCAGCATGGCCACCGCGAGGCCCTGCTCCAGCGGCAGCTTCGCGGTTTCCGCGAAGATCTCGCCGAACGCGCTCTCCCCCAGCGCCGCGCGGGCCTCGGCCTCAGCCTTCTTCCGGTAGTCGAGCAGCTGCTGCGAACCCAGCAGCGGAATCCCGACGAGCGGCCAGATGCGTTCCAGGACGCCGAACAGCCTCGCGGCCTGGGCGTGTTCGCCCAGGGACACGTACGACCACGCCAGGACCTCCACCGCAACCCCGAGGCCGAAGAGATCGTTGAGGCGTGATTTGAAGCCGATGCTCTCCCGCAGATCCGCGACGGCGGCGTTGGGATCGCCCCGCATCCAGCACGCGAGGCCTCGAACCACGAGCGCCCACGAACGGGTCCACGATTCGCCGACCTCGGCCGTGATCCGCAGGACTTCACCGACATCCGCTGTCGCCTGGTCCGGCGCGCCCTGCAAGCACGCCACCAACCCCGCCTGGAACAGCGACATCACCATCGGGCTGGTCATCGTGTCGTGCGTGCGGTGCCGCGACCACGCCTGCAGGCAAAGCTCGCGTGCCTCCGCCAGGTCCCCCTCGGCCATCGCGGCGACGCCCCTCAAGTGCATGCCAAAGGCGGCCAGGCCCTGATCCCGCAGTTCTTCGGCAAGGGCACTGCACCGTTCAGCCGTAGCTCGTCCCCACGCCAGATCGCCCTGGTGGGAGGCCAACCAACTGCAGACCCACAGATCCGTCGCCCGGGCTTCGGTCGGCCGCGCATCCAGCGCCAGCAGGCGGTCGAGCCACTTCCGCCCCTCCGCGATGAACCCGCAAGCCGTCCAGTAGAACCACAGCGCTCCCGCCAGGCGCAGCCCCGCCTGCACCTGCCCGGGCTGCGTTGCGCAAAACTCCAGAGCTGCCCGCAAGTTGTCGTGCTCGGCGGTGATGCGCGCGCGCCACTCGAGCTGATCCGGACCGAACCATTCGCGAGCGCATCGTTCTGCCAGGCCCAGATACCAGTCCCGATGCCGTTGGCGCAGTTGCTGCTTCTCGCTTTCGCCCAGCAGAGTCAGTCCGTACTCGCGGACGGTCCCCAGCATTTGGTAGCGCGTGCGGGTAGCGGTGCCGTGCCCGGCGGGCAGCTCCGCGCGGATCAGGATCGACTTGTCGACCAGCGACGCCGTCAGATCCAGAACCCGCTCCGGTGTGAGATCGGCACTGTTGCAGACGTCCTCCACGGCCTTGAGATCCATCCCGCCGGCGAAGACCGACATCCGCGCCCAGAGCATCCGCTCCTCTTCCGAGCACAGCTCGTAGCTCCAGTCCATCGTCGCCTTCAGCGTTTGATGCCGCGCCGACGTGCGGCAGCCGCCGGCAAGCAACCGGAAGCGGTCCCCGATCCGGGCCAGGATCTCGTCCACCGAGAAGAACCGCGTGCGGGCAGCCGCCAGCTCGATCGCCAAGGGGATCCCGTCCAGCTCCCGGCACAGCTTCGCGACGGTTACCTCCTGGCCCCGCGCGCACTGGAAACCCGCAGCCGAGGCGCGCTCGACGAACAACCGAACCGAGTTGGGCATCTCCGCGCCCGCGAGCTGGCCCACCTCGGATGGTTCGGGCACCGGCAGGGTGGACACCACGAGCACGTGCTCGCCGTACACGTCGAGAGGTTGCCGACTGGTGGCCAGAACGCGCAACCCGGGGGCGACGTCGAGCAGCACGGTGCACGCCTTCGCGCATCCGTCCAGCACCTGCTCGCAATTGTCCAGCACAATCAGGATGTCCTTGTCCCGGACGTAATCCGCGAGCACGACCTCCACACCGCGGGAAGACCAGTCCTGGATGCCCAACGCCTGGGCGACGGTATGCACGACCAGCTCGGCCTCGTGCACCTCGGCCAACTCGACCAGCCAGGCGCCGTCCCGGTAGGCCCGGCCCAGCTGGGCCGCCGCGCGCAGCGCCAGCCGGGTCTTGCCGACACCCCCGACTCCGGTCAAGGTCACCATCCGGGAGCGGGACAGCATATCCCGGACATCGGCGATTTCCTGCCGACGCCCAACGAAACTCGTCCGCTCAGCGGGAAGGTTGCCCACACGCCTGTGTGTCGTACGACCGGCCACCACGGCCCCAGAACGAGAAAACAACGTCGATCGAAACTCCACCCGCCAGCCTACGACCGCGTCGCGCTCAACGCGAGCGAGCAACCGGGCGGCACGAGCATGTTCGAGCGCAGCGCTACAACCGCCGGGCACCTACCAGTCGCCTTCGCGTGCGTACGGGCGGCTCCAGAGGGCTACTTGGTGCTCCTCGCGCTCGACAACCCATCGCTTCGGACGTACCCGCATTCCCGCGTCTTATCGCCTCGCCGCCGCTGCGCCGGGCAGCAGTTCCGGGCTCGGGATTCGGCGATCACAACCTCCGATCGAGTCGAGCTCAGGATCGTCGATCGATGCGATGACGCGTTCGATCCGTGCGCGTTGCCCAGGTTGGTGGGCCCGCGTTCGGTGGGGGCTCGCAGCACCGCGACGAGGCCATCGCCCGCGTAGAAGTCGCTTCCAACAGCGGATCCAGTTCCAGCAGCGCGAGGGCACGGGGCGCGAGTACATCGACGCCGAGTCCTTGCGCCAGCAGCACGCGCAGATCCTCCGCGCTCAGCGCCCCCAAGGGCTTGCGCCGCAGGCGGTGCACTTTCCCCGAGCCTGGTCACGCCCCGAGCCCCCACACATCGTCTTCTACCTGCTCCAGCGGACGGTGTTCGAACGCGATGGCGATTCGCCTTTTAGGGGACCTTAGGCCGATGAACGCCGCGGCTGTTGTGGGGACGATGAGCCGGGCACGGCCGTGCGGTCCGGTTGCACAACGCGCGGTTGCGCAATCTCCTGGATCTGACGCTCAGCACATCACGACGCCACCCGCAGGATGGGTCCGACGCACGAGGATCGAACATGAGGTCGCCGCTGAACCGGTCGAAGGCCGAGCCGTTGCGCGTTCCTGCAGTGCGCACCGGTGGTCGTCGTGCACGACGCGTTGAGGCTCCCGCACGGGCCGCATGCACGCGCCGCTCACTTCCGTTCGAAGCACCGCCGCGAGGAGAACCACGATGACCACCACCGCGATCCCAGGCTTGGACCAGGCGCCGACCGCCCACGGACCGCTGCTGGAGTGGGTCCAGGAAGTCGCCGAGCTGACCACCCCGCAACGGGTGGTGTGGTGCGACGGCTCCGACGAGGAGTGGCGGCTGCTGACCACCGAGCTCGTCGCCACGGGCACCCTGGTCCGGCTGTCGGCGAAGCCGAACTCGTTCTGGGCCGCGTCCGATCCCTCCGACGTCGCGCGCGTCGAGGACCGCACCTTCATCTGCTCCCGCCGCGAGGAGGACGCCGGGCCCACGAACAACTGGATGGACCCGGTGGACATGAAGGCCGTCATGACCGGGCACTACCGGGGCAGCATGGCCGGCCGGACCATGTACGTCATCCCGTTTTGCATGGGCCCCCTGGACGACGACAACCCGAAACTGGGCGTGGAGATCACCGATTCCGCCTACGTGGTGCTCTCGATGCGCGTGATGACCCGGATGGGCGCCGCAGCGCTGGGGAAGTTCATCGGCGCCGGCGGCCGCGAGCTCGAGTTCGTCAAGGCCCTGCACTCCGTCGGATCGCCGCTGGAGCCCGGCCGGGCCGACGTGCCGTGGCCGTGCAACACGACGAAGTACATCAGCCACTTCCCCGAGGAACGCGCGATCTGGAGCTTCGGCTCCGGCTACGGCGGCAACTCGCTATTGGGCAAGAAGTGCTACTCGCTGCGGATCGCCTCGGCCATGGCCCGCGACGAGGGCTGGCTCGCCGAGCACATGCTGATCCTCAAGCTCACCTCGCCGCACGGCACCGTCCACTACATCGCCGCCGCTTTCCCCAGCGCCTGCGGCAAGACGAACCTGGCGATGCTGCAGCCCACGGTGCCCGGCTGGAAGGCCGAGACGCTTGGCGACGACATCGCCTGGATGCGCTTCGGCGACGACGGGCGCCTATACGCCGTCAACCCCGAGTTCGGGTTCTTCGGCGTCGCCCCGGGCACCGGCTACCACACCAATCCCGTTGCAATGCGCACCATCGAGCAGGGCAACACCATCTTCACCAACGTGGCCCTCACCGACGACGGGGACGTCTGGTGGGAAGGCATGACCGAGCAGCCGCCGGAGCACCTGACTGACTGGAAGGGCCGCGACTGGACGCCCGGAACCGGCGAACCTGCCGCCCATGCGAACTCCCGGTTCTGCACCCCCATCGGGCAGTGCCCGATCGTCGCGCCGGAATGGGACGATCCGCGGGGAGTGCCGATCTCGGCGATCCTCTTCGGCGGCCGGCGGGCCACCACCGTCCCGCTGGTCACCGAGTCCCGCGACTGGACGCACGGCGTGTTCATGGGCGCCACGCTGTCCTCGGAGACCACCGCCGCGGCCACCGGCGCGGTAGGCGTCGTCCGCCGCGACCCGATGGCGATGCTGCCGTTCATGGGCTACCACGCTGGCGACTACTTCGGGCACTGGCTGCACATCGCCGAGCACACCGACGCCGCCAGACTGCCGAAGATCTTCCACGTCAACTGGTTCCGCCGCGGCGAGGACCGCCGCTTCCTGTGGCCCGGGTTCCGCGAGAATTCCCGAGTACTCAAGTGGATCGTCGACCGCATCGAGGGCACCGCCGACGCCGCCGACACCCCCGTCGGGCTCGTCCCAACTGCGGCCGACCTCGACCTGGCGGGCCTCGACGGCGATCCCGCCGACGTCGACGCGGCACTCGCGGTCGACATCGACGAATGGCGTGCCGAGATCCCGATGATCGAGGAATGGTTCGCCGGCATCGGGGAAAAGCTGCCCGCCGAACTCCGCAACCAGCTCGGCGTGCTGCGCAAGCGCCTGGCCGCCGCCGATGGTCGCGAATGAGGCCTCGACTGTCTACAGTGGTCACCAGCGGCGCATGGGCGGGCCCTCGGGCATTCGCGTGACCGGCGGGGCGGAAGGCAACGAGTCGGACACGGGCGCTCGGTCCCCTTGACAGCCTGAGCACGGGATTGCAGGCTTTCGGACCAGTTGGCTAGGGTCTGTTTCAGATGTCAGAGCCACTCGTTGATAGACGCGATGACCACCGTGGCCTCGTAACGGACAGCGAGTTTGTCGTACCGGGTGGCC
>NZ_JBSFLZ010000066.1:0-36539 GCF_053599315.1 Saccharopolyspora sp. NPDC000995 | reverse complement strand
TCCTCTTGGGATGCGTTGGAGTCGCAAACCCAAGCAGGATAAGGCCTTTGCCTTACCTCAGGCCGGATCTACCCACCCGACACGCTTGATGAAGGCCTAGTCGCCACGTGCGCGCACGCCGTCAGGAGTTTCGACGACATCACCGCGCAGTTCCCGCTGCTTGGATCCGATGAGTGCGCGGTCGAGGTGGTGGACCGGGACGACTCGACCGACATCGCGGTGCTTCGGTTGCTCGACCCACCTGACGGCGTCGTGCCCGTCCCGGTCCGGTTCGACACCGACGTGCTGGGGCACCGCTTTCGCGTGCCTGGTTTCACCTCGGCCGAACCCGAAGGCGTTTGGGTGGAGGGGAAACTCAGGACGAACGTGCTCACGCCGGACCAGATCAAGTAGGCGATGGCCAGCGGTCACCTGAAGATCGCCGGACAGGGCGAAGTGATCAACGGGCTGCCCACCATCGAACTACTCGGCGGCATCCCCCTCACCGGAGGGGTGCGGTTCTGGTTGAGCGAAGGGACTTACCTGCCGGTGCGGTACCAGCAGCAGAATTCCGATGGCGCGTGGAGCGCCCCCGGCCGACTTCACCTGGCTGCCGCCGACCGGGGAGAACCTGGCGCAGCTCAAGGCATCCGTCCCAGACGGATTCACGCAACTCCCGAGCCACCCCTGAGCCCGCAATTTCCCACGAATTGCCCATCACCCGGGTGAACGTCGATTTCTCGGCGAAATTGGCACGACTCCGGGGAACGCCGGGCGTTCACGTGGTGCGGGTGCGGGCGACGGGCTTGCGCCACAGCAGGGCATAGCGCCAGAAGAGGCGGCGGCGTATCTGGGCACCGGGGAGGATTTGTGCTGCCGCGACGTGGACTTCGTGCAGCGTTGTGGTGGGGTCCTGGACCGGCATACCCTCGTCGTGGGGTTTGCCCGCTCGGCCGCGCACGGCCAGGTATGTGCCGACCAGCGCGTTCGCGGGGATGTTGACCGCTTCCATCGCGAAGTCGGCCGCGGTCTCCGTCCGGTAGTGGCCGATGACCGCGAGGACGCCGCCGGGGCGGACCAGCGAGGCCAGCCGGGTCAGGGCGGGGCGCAGCGCCATGTGGTGCAGGCTCGACACCGCGGTGACCGCGTCGTAGCCCTCGGGGTACAAGTCCAGATCGGGATCCAGCACATCACCGCGCATCCATCGCACATTCATCGCGGACGTCCCAGCCGAAGCCCGGTCGATCAAGTCCGCCGAAACATCCACGGCATCAACGAAATCCGCTCGATCGACGAGCCGCCGCACCAACGCACCGGTCCCGCACCCAACGTCGAGCACCCGCGAACACCGCTCCGGAACCTGCCGCAACAACCACGGGTGGTAGTGGGCGTTGTGATCCCACACCAACACCCGAGGCAATCGAAGCCTGATCACACTCGCATGGTACCGATCATCTGGCTGGGCAGGTTTGCCTAAAACTGCCCAGTCTGTCCCCCACCGCTCGCGTTTCGGCCCGGGTGGACCGGGCGAACCGCCGGGCCGCCGCTGGAGGTCGTCGTGCCCGCCGGGGGTTGCATCGGGTAGACCGCTTCGCAGTGAGTGCCCGGGAGCGGTGTTTCCAGCGTTGTCAGGTACTTCTCCACGTGGTCCGCGAAGCAGTCGTTGCGGTAGTACTGACGGTGGCCGATGCCGTCGTGCTCCAGCAGGGCCGAGTTGTCGATCTCGTCCGCCACCGCGAGGTTCGTCTTCGTGCGGCCTCGGCCCGTTCCAGTCGATCGGCACCTCCACTGTGGTGCATTCGCCTGCCGGTCACCACAGGGTTCCCAGGTGAGACCGGCAAGATTCGCCAACTTGGGTCGCGCGTCGGCGAAGAACGAAAAGCACGAGTGCGGCCGCAGCCGCGACGAACAACGGACGCTTGAGCACAGGTTCTCTTCGCACGACCCGTTCAGCGGTCACCAGCCCTGGGGTGGCTGATCGCGCGAACGGGCGCATTCGGAGCGAATGCCTGATTGCAGCTCGGTTTTCGGATGCCTAGTCCGCGACGTAGAGCTCCAGATTATCAGAAAGCGCAGCCACCATCGCGGCGCGTGAACCAACGCCGAGCTTGATGAAAATTCGCCGCATGTGTGCGGAAACCGTGTAGAGGCTGATGTCCAGCACCGCCGCGATCGAACGGTTGGTGTAGCCGAGGCCGACCATCCGCGCGATCTCCCGCTCCCGCGGGCTGAGGACCTCCTCGACCTTCGGCACGACCGGCAGCAACAGGCAGCGCATGCCGAGCTCCGTCATGTCCAGCAACGGTTTTCGCCCCCTGGGCGATCCGTCGAGCTCGCCTACACGTCGCACCAATGCGCGCACCAGGTGCTGCACCAGTTCGTCCGAACCGAGGTCGTCGCGCCGCTCCGGCCCCTGCCAGGGCGGTTCCGGTTCGGGCGGCGGCCCTCGGTGGATTCGCGCAATTGACGCGGCAGTCGAATCATTCGGCATGTACCGGCCTCCCCAGTCCCGGCCGCGGACGGCGGATCGCGTCGCCTCACGACGGCCCGTTCCCCCTTCGCAGGCCGGTCACGGTCTTCGCCGCGACGCATACCAGCAAAGCCAACATCGACCGCCCGCGCATCGTCGATTCGAGTGACATCCAGGTTAACTAACGCGAACGGTGGGCACTTGAACGTGCGACTAGTACCCGAATGCTCGTTTGCTTTGGACTGTTCGCACGCACTCACCGACGGCCGGCTTCCGAAAATGCCGCCGGACGCGGTGCAGGACAGGAGGATCCGCCATGAGTCGCTACCGAGCCGTCGACGGCGAGCTGGAGGACGAGCTGGCCCGCGAGCTGGAGGACGAGTTCGAGTTCGAGGACGAGGACGAACTGGAGGACTTCGCCCAGGAGTTCGAGGACGAGCTGGAGTTCGAGGACGAATTCGAAGACGAGCTGGAGGGCCTGGTCCGCGAACTGGAGGACGAGCTGGAGCTGGAGTTCGAGGACGAGGACGAAGACGAAGACGAAGACGAGCTGGAGGCCGAGTTCGAGCAGCTGGTCCGCGAACTCGAAGCCGAGTTCGAGGACGAAGACGAAGACGAGTACTTCGCCGACCCGGTCCGCCGCGTCTACTCCGACGCCGAGACGATGGCCAAACTCGCCTTCGAGGCCGAGCGCGCCGAAACCGAAGCCGAGGTCGAAGGTTTCCTGGGGGCGCTGGCGCCGCTGGCGATGAGCCTGGCGCCGAAGGTCCTGCCATTGGCCAAGAAGTTCGCGCCGAAGATCATCAAAGGCGTCACCTCGATCGGCAAGAAGTTGTGGCGCAGCCCCACCACCCGAAAGATGGTGCGCCAAGTGCCCAAGATCGCCGGGCGCACGGTGCGGGACATCGGCCACCGGTACGCGAACGGGCAGAAGATCACCGGTCGGCACATCGCCCGCTCGCTGGCCGCACACACCGCCGATGCCATCGGAGGCGGCCGGGGCCGACGTCGTCGCCCGGCCAACCGCCGAGGACGCAGGCCCGCCAGGCCGGTCCGCCGGACGAACCGGGCGACCCAGGTCCGCCGGGCGCAGGCCGCCCGCTCGAGGACGGCCCGGGCCCGCGGCGCCGGCAAGGCCCGTAGTCGGGCGAAGGGCCGTGGCCGCCGTCGCTGAGCTGCGGTCGGCCCCGGCGCGCGCCCGGCCGACCCAGCGACTCGACCGCGGAACAGAACGGCTGCTGGCCGACTGGGTTCGCACGCAGGCGACCAACGTCGAACGGCACCTGGGCGCGCTGCGCCCGTTCAGCTGGGCGGAGTTCGGCGACCCGGCCACCGGGCCCAGCCGGGCGCACTTGGTGGCCGTCAACGAAACCATGTCCACCCTGCGAGAACCGCTGCACGAAGCCACCCGCGCGGTCCGTCGTGCGGCGGAAGCCGCCGCGACACATCCCGATCCGCGCCGGTTGCGGGCCCTGCTGGACGCGAAGTCCCGGTCGCAGCGCTGGGTGCGTGACACCGAGCGGCTGTGGGATTTCTACCTGGAACTGTTCAACCAGCGGCAGAGCACGTTCGCCCCGTGGCTGGTGGCGGCCGACCGCATCGCCCTGGACTGCTACCAGTACGCCTACCTGGGGATCGGGCGCTGGCGCTCGATCCCGACGCCGCCGCCTTTCTGCTACCTGGAACCCAGCCACGGCCCGGCGACGTCGCGGCGCGGCATCCCGCTGCAACGGCTGAGCAACCGGCTGAACCCGTTCCCGCTGATCCAGCTGCCCTTCCACCGGCTGGTCAACCCGTGGACGCTCGGTGCGGTGCTGCACGAGGTCAGCCACAACCTGCAGAACGACCTCGGGCTGGCCAAGGCGATCCCGATGCAGGTCGCGGCCAGGTTGACCGAGCTCGGGCTGCCGCCCGCGGTGGTGTCGATCTGGGTGCGCTGGAATCGGGAGACGTTCGCGGACCTCTCCGGCCTGCTGCTCGGCGGGCCGCTGGTCGTGGGCTCGCTGTTCGACGTGATCGCGCGGGACCGGCGGAAGACGATGAAGTTCCGGCGCGCGGCGGTGCATCCCGTGCCCTACCTGCGCGGGAAGCTGTCGATCGAGCTGCTCGCCCGGATGGGTTTCGCGGAGCGCGCCGGGCAGCACGCGGGGGCCTGGCGCGCGATGTACCCGCGGGCGGAGCTGCCCGGCGCGCCGCGGGCGCTGCTGGCGACCGCGGACCGGGCGATCCCGGCCGTGGTGAACGCGATGTGCTTCACCTCCTTCCCGTCGCTGGGAAACCGCAGCCTGTCGCGGGTTCTGCGGTTCGAGCCGAAGGAACAGCAGATGATCGAGGAAGCCGCGGGGCGATTAGCCGACGGCGTGTCACCCGGTGTAGTACCCGAGCGGTTCCTGATCGGCGCCGTCCGGCACGCGCTCGAACAGCGGATGGCACCGCCGAATCGATTGGTGCAGTTCTTCATGGAAGAGCTGGGGAGGCGAGCGCGATGACCCTGCGCGGCGAATTCCCCGCACTGGCGAGGGAACTCCGGCGGTTCGCGGCCGCGTGGCGGGCGCTGGAGGTCACCGTGGTCGAGGACCGCCCGACCGGCGAGAGCCCGGCGGTGTCGGACCGGCTCGCCGAGGTCGTCACCGACGGCACCGCCGACCTGCAACCGGCGCTGCGCGCGGTTCGAGACCGGGTCGACGCCGACGTCCTCCACACCACGGCGCTGGCGCTGCTGCGCATGCACCGGAGGCTGGACGACGAATTCCGCAGTCACCACGCGGCAACCGACCTCGCGCGAGCGGTGCAGGGGCGCGGACCGGAATGGCTCGGTTGGGCGCGCAGCATACGGTCCGGTGTGGACGGTTGTGTGTATTCGTTGCGCAGCACGGAGGACAGCATGCTGCGGTGTTGGTTCGAGGCAGCCGAACTCGCGGTGCGGTTCGGCATCAAGAGGAACTGCGAGGGCAGGCGATGAGCATCACCAACGACGGCCGGGTCAACGAAGATCGGGGCGCCGCGCTGCCGCCGGCCCAGGACATCGACAGCGCGTATCCGCTGGTCACCCGGCACGACCCGCCGTGCTGCGAGCGGCCCGGCGACATCGCGAACAAGGCGATCGGCGACGTGCTGGGCTGGAAGTGGCGCGACGGCGACACCAAGGGCTTCACCGCCGCGCTGACCGGGAGCTTCGAGCTCAAGCGCGTCGAGGGGCACACCGAGGCCAAGTGGACGCCACGCGGCTACGCGATCCAGGCCGACCTGGGTGCGGTCACCGGCGGGCAGGCGTCGCTGGCCGCGCGGGCGCGCAGCGCCATCAAGGACGCGACCGCGCTGCTCGACTCGCTGAAGCCACTGCGAGCAAGCTCGGATCCGGAGAACGGCGAGGGATTCCGCAGCCTGGTGCGCTACGAGCTGGAAGAGATCCGCAAGGAGCTGGAGAGCCCACTGCTGCGGGTCCCGCGCGTGGACCAGCTCTTCGTGCTGCTGCTCGGCAAACCGGGCTCCGCGGTGGACCCGGACCTGGTGCGCGGCCACCTCGGGGAGCTGCGCAACGAGTTCGGGCTGGTCGGCGGCCTGGTCAACACAATCGAAGAGGAGCGGATCCAGACCTCGTTCATCACGCTCGTCGACTGGGTGCTGTCGCTGTACCGCGGCTGGCTGGACGCCCGCGGCCGGATCGACCCGTTCGCGCAGCCCGAAACCGGGCAGGCACCGTTCTTCGGCCCCGCTGTCGTGGCGCTATCCCAGCTGCTCTCGGCCGCCGCAGTGCAGACCGAAGAGCTAGTCGCGGCGTTGAGCTCGGTGAGCATCCACCGCGGCGACCGCGAGGTGCTGCGCATCCCTGATCCGGACGGTGGCTCGATGTCGCTCGGCGGATTGCTGCGCTGGACGTACGACTTCGCCTGCTTCGAAGGCCGCAAGCTGATCGAAGTCGCGGGAAAGGACGGCGTGGACAGCGCGTTCCTGCAGGTCGCCAAGCGGTTGGAGCGGCTCGTCGGCAACCTCCCCAGGCGCTCCGACGACGACAAGCAGGACGTGCCGGGCAACTACCGGGCGACGTTGCCGCCGGGGTTCTTCAGCTCCCGGGTCCAGCGCGCGGTCGACGAGCTGCACGACCACCTGCAGGAGATCGTGCGGGTAGCCCGGCCGATCCGGCACGGCGCGAGGCCCGCCGACCCACCTGGACCGCCCCCGCCGCCGCCGGATTCCGGGCCGAAACCACCGGATCAGCCGCCGCCCGGACCCGCGCCCACCGATCCGCCGCCGGTGGCACCGAGCGCACCGGCCGTGGCGCCCGCGCCAGCAACCACCACGACGGCTGTCCCGATCTCAACGACCGATCCCGCGGCCAAGCGGAGCAGCCAGCGCAAGCGTCCCGAGCCCAAGCCCGCCCCGCGGCCGGAATAGCGGTCCGCCCGCGCCCCGCACGGAGGAATGATGGCCACCGAAAAGCAGTACCGGGAACTGTTCGACCGGGTCGCCGCGCTGCGCAGACAGGTCGCCGGCAACCTGTCGAACGAGCTGGGCAGCAATCCCCAGGTCGGCGAGGCGATCCTGAAGCAGATCGACGACATGCTCTTCGCCGTCGAAACCGAGGCCCAGAACGAGCCCCGCCCTGCCGACGGCGGCCTCGCACAGCTGGTCGGCCTCGGCGGCGAGTCGGCCGGGGACCTCGGGGCAACGCGCATGCCGCACGGCATCGAGACCTACGACGAAACGATCGCGTCCGAACGCATCCTCGCCGTCGGCGACCTCTACTACCTGTACCAGCACGAGAGGATCGGGTTCTTCCGCGTCGTGCAGAAGATGCAGGAGCTGTTCCAGCGCGGCACGATCCGGCTCTCCGACGGGCCGGGCGCGTTCGGGCTGTACCGGTTCGACCGGCGCGACGTGCTGCGCTACACCAAGCACGACCGGATCAGCGCCTACCGGCGGGTGCTCGGCTACGGGCGCGGGCTGGGCTCGGCGAACTCGCGGCCGAACACCGACTTCCACCGGTTGTTCGTCCAGTTCAACAATCAGGTCGCGCTGTTCTGGCGGGACAAGCGGATCTCCGACGTCATCCGGGAACGGGCGCACGACATGGCCTTCGGCAGCATGGCCGTGGTGCGGCGCAGCGGCCTGGACCTGCGCAACAACCTGAAGTTCACCTCCTACGGCCACCTGAACGTGCTGCGGGTGGAGGTCATGCAGCTGCTGGAGGAGTGCTTCCGGATCCTCGACGCCGAGGACGTCAAGGACCTCTTCGGCGCCGCGAACGCATGGGATGTGGTGGACGAGGTCCTGATCCGCTACTTCGACGAGAAGCTGGTCACCTCGCCGCGGCAGCGGATGGCGGTGACCGGCCGCAACGTCCTGCGCTGGTTGGCGGCGCCGCACATCCTGGAGACGACGCGCTCGGAGTTCGAGGCGCTGCTCCTGGAGATCGCGGAACCCGCGGAGGAGTGGATCACCTCGGCGCAGTCGCTGCGCCTGGCGGACCGAACGGGCTCCAAGCAGCTGCTCCCGTGGGACCGTCAACAGCCGACAGGCGTCGCGACGCCGTCCCGGGGCGACGACCGCCCACCTGCCCGCAGCCGCCAACCGGCCCTGGCCCGCCGAGCTCGCCTCAATGGCCACCACAGGTGACCGCCGGACCCCACGCCAGCCAAGACTCGTGAGCGCTTTTGGCCCCACAGCACCGGAAGCGCCCACGGCGTCCGCCTGCACCAACGTGCGCGATGGCGGCATGGTCTCGGCGTTGCGACCGGTCTGGAGCCGCAGGACCTCCTCAACCGCCGGTGCCACCAGATCCCGGTTCGCAGCAAAGTGCGCCGTACTGACCGCTCGTGAGCAGCAGCACGGGTGCCGATGCTGATGGCATGCGACGTCGTGGTGTAGATCCCGGTCTTCCTCGGCGATCCCGAGCAGTTCCCACAACACGGCGATTGGCGGCGTGACCGCGAGCGCTTCGACCACATCGACCGGCCGGGCCTCGGCGCGCGATGCTGGTCGATCTCACCGAGGAAAGGCGCGCAGCGCTGACGAAGATGCACCACAGGGCAGACCAGGCTGCCGCGGACCTCTTCGGCGACGCTCCCGCAACGGGGCTAGCAACCTTCCACCGCCTGCTCGACCACATAGGAGACCGCCTTCGCCTCAAGCGGCAACGACGTGCGAAGGCACCTGATCCGAAGTTCGGCACCCGACTTCACAACAGGTTGGCGTGATCACTCCAGTCTCAGCGGCGACGCGAGGTTGGCGCTTAGACTCCGGGCATGGCACAGTCGCCGCCCCTGTCCGAGCCAACCGTGTCCGAGTTCACCGATGCCGTCCGGGACGACCGGTCGTTGCGCCGGTTCCTGCACGGCCTACCCGGCGTCGACCAGGTCGGGTTGGAGCAGCGGGCCGCCGGCCTCGCGACGCGGAGCATCAAGAAGACCGCGAAGCGCTGGGCGATCGACACCGCGATCTCGGTGATTGACCTGACGACGCTGGAAGGCGCCGACACCGAGGGCAAGGTCCGCACGCTGTGCGCCAAAGCCCGTCACCCCGACCCGGAGCGGCCGGACACCCCGCAGGTCGCGGCCGTCTGCGTCTACTCCGACATGGCCGCCACCGCGGTCCGGGCCCTCGACGGCACCGACATCCAGGTCGCCTCGGTCGCGACGGCGTTCCCGTCCGGCCGCTCGGCGCTGGCGGTGAAGCTCGCCGACGTGGAGTACGCCGTGGCCGCGGGCGCCGACGAGATCGACATGGTGATCGACCGCGGCGCGTTCCTGGCCGGCCGGTACGGGCGGGTCTTCGAGGAGATCCAGGCCGTCAAGGCCGCCTGCGGCGACGCGCACCTGAAGGTCATCCTGGAGACCGGTGAGCTCGCCACCTACGACAACGTGCGCCGCGCCTGCTGGCTCGCACTGCTCGCGGGCGGGGACTTCATCAAGACTTCCACCGGCAAGGTCTCCCCGGCCGCGACCCTCCCGGTGACGCACCTGATGCTCCAGGCGGTCCGCGACTGGCGGGATTCCACCGGGCAGCTGCGTGGCGTCAAGCCCGCGGGCGGGATCCGCAACACCAAGGAGGCGATCCGCTACCTGGTGGCCGTGCAGGAGATCGCCGGCCCGGAGTGGTTGACCCCGAAACTGTTCCGATTCGGCGCGTCCAGCCTGCTGGGCGACCTGTTGATGCAGCGGCGCACCCAACTCGACGGCCACTACAGCGGCCCCGACTACGTGGCGGTGGACTGATGACCGATAGCCCGTGGGAGTACGCACCGGCGCCGGAGTCGCGGGACATCGCAAACCTAAAGCCCAGCTACCGGATGTTCGTCGACGGCAAGTTCGTCGACGGCGGCGGTGAGCCGCTGAAGAGCATCAACCCGGCCACCGAGGAACCGCTGGCCGAGGTCTCCAGCGCTTCGGAGTCCGATGTGGACGATGCGGTCCGGGCGGCACGGCGGGCTTTCGACGACACCTGGTCGACGATGCCAGGCAAGGAACGCGCGAAGTACCTGTTCCGCATCGCCCGGCTGATCCAGGAACGCGGCCGCGAGCTCGCGGTGCTGGAGTCGCTGAACAACGGCAAACCGATCAAGGAGTCGCGGGACGCCGACATCCCGACCGCCGCGGCGCACTTCTTCCACCACGCCGGCTGGGCCGACAAGCTCGGCTACGCTGGCTACGGGCCCGACCCGCGGCCGCTCGGCGTCGCCGGGCAGGTCATCCCGTGGAACTTCCCACTGCTCATGCTGGCCTGGAAGATCGCCCCGGCGCTGGCCTGCGGCAACACCGTGGTGCTCAAGCCCGCCGAGACGACGCCGCTGACCGCGCTGGTCTTCGCGGAAATCTGCCAGCAGGCCGGGCTGCCGCCGGGCGTGGTGAACATCCTGCCCGGCGCCGGTGACATCGGCGCCGCGCTGGTCGCGCACCCCGGCGTCGACAAGGTCGCGTTCACCGGCTCCACCGAGGTCGGCAAGCAGATCCAGCGCAGCGTCGCGGGTTCCGGCAAGAAGCTGACGCTGGAGCTCGGTGGCAAGGCCGCGAACATCGTCTTCGACGACTCCCCGCTCGACCAGGCTGTTGAGGGCATCGTGAACGGGATCTTCTTCAACCAGGGCCACGTCTGCTGCGCAGGCTCGCGGCTGCTGGTACAGGAGTCGATCGCCGACGAACTGCTCGAGAAGCTGCGGGTCCGGATCCAGACGCTGCGGGTCGGCGACCCGCTGGACAAGAACACCGACGTCGGCGCGATCAACTCCGCCGAGCAGCTGGCCAAGATCACCGAACTGGCCGCCAGCGGCGACGCCGAGGGCGCCCAGCGCTGGACCAGCCCGTGCCCGCTGCCGGAGAAGGGGTTCTTCTTCTCCCCCACGGTGTTCTCCGAGGTCCAGCAGTCGATGCGGATCGCCCGCGAGGAGATCTTCGGGCCGGTGCTCTCGGTGTTGACCTTCCGCACCCCAGCGGAGGCCATCGCCAAGGCCAACAACACCCCCTACGGGCTGTCGGCCGGGGTCTGGACCGAGAAGGGGTCCCGGATCCTGTGGGCGGCGCAGCGGCTACGTGCCGGTGTGGTGTGGGCGAACACCTTCAACCGGTTCGATCCGACCGCCCCGTTCGGCGGCTACCAGGAATCCGGCTTCGGCCGCGAAGGCGGACGCGCCGGTTTGGAGGCGTACCTCGATGTCTGACAACCGCATCCCGGAGCGGCTAGCCGTGGCCAAGACCTACAAGCTCTACATCGGTGGTTCGTTCCCGCGCTCCGAGTCGGGCCGCGTGTACCCGGTGCACGACCGGCAGGGCGCGTTCCTGGCCAACGCCGCGCAGGCGTCCCGCAAGGACGTCCGCGACGCGGTCGCCGCCGCTCGCAAGGCGTTCGGCGGCTGGTCCGGCGCGACGGCCTACAACCGCGGCCAGGTGCTCTTCCGGATCGCCGAGGTGATGGAAGGCCGGCGCGAGCAGTTCGCCGCCGAGATCTCCGCCGCGGAGGGCTTGCCCCGCAAGCAGGCGCGGTCCACTGTGGATGAGACGGTGGACCGGATGGTCTGGTACGCGGGCTGGACCGACAAGATCTCGATGGTGCTCGGCGCCGCGAATCCCGTTGCGGGGCCGTACTTCTCGTTCAGCGTCCCGGAGCCGACCGGCGTGGTGGGAGTGCTCGCGCCCCCGGACTCCTCGCTGCTCGGCCTGATCAGCGTGGTGGCCCCGGTGATCGCGGCCGGAAACACCTGCGTCGTGGTCGCCAGCACGGACCGACCGCTGCCCGCCGTGACCTTCGCCGAGGCGCTGGCGACCTCCGACGTGCCCGATGGCGTGGTCAACGTCCTGACCGGCCAGGCCGCCGAACTCGCCCCCTGGCTAGCCTCCCACGCCGACGTCAACGCCCTGGATCCGACTGGCGCGACGGAAGAGCTGCGCGCCGAGCTCGCCAAGACTGCAGCGGACACGGTCAAGCGCGTGCTGCCGGTGCGCGGCGAAGCGGACTGGACCCGGGAGCCGGACCTCCAGCGCCTGCGTGCCTTCACCGAGGTCAAAACGGTCTGGCACCCAGTCGGCACCTGACCCTCGCGCGGTCCGCACACGCACACCCAGGTTCCGATCCGCAGGTCGGACGATCGTCCGCCCTGTCGCCGGGTTGAGTCGAATCAGCGGATCTGCCAGTCGAGGCGGCCGTCCTCGGTCACCGTCGGGTAACTGTGGCCGGCCGGGACTCCCTCGGTCAGGGCCCGGTGGACGTCGGCGAGCATCGACGTGACGCCCTTCCACTCCGGCCTCAGCACCTGGGCCGTCTCCTGCTCCCACTCCAGCACGCAGCCCTCCAGCGGTCCCGGCCGCAGGTCCACCACGAGCTCGTCCGCGAAACCGTCACCGGCGATCGGAATCCACGATGGGTGGAAGCTGGAGCCCGGCGAGCCCGCGTAGTAGTCGCAGGCCGGCCGCTCCCACTGCGCCGTCCAGTTCTCGCGGTGATCGCGCCAGGACTGGAGGGCCTGCGCCGCGCTGTATGGCGTGTAGAAGGGCGGCAGGACGTCGGCCAGCACGTTGGTGTCGGTGCCACCGCAGCACGTCCACAGCTCGCGCAGTTCGACGGGCAACTCGACGGCGAACTCCGCCTCCAACTCGGCGAGGTCGGGCGGCTCGGGGGGACGCAGGGCGGCTGCGGTAACCGGGGCGTGCTCCGTTAGCCAGAGCACGATCTTCGTCCACAGCTCCGTGACATCCATTCCGATCATGATCGTCGGGAACGCGCCAGGCCGGTACCGCCAACCGTGACTCCACCGCCGGGTGCGGACCGCCACTACGCCGAAAGGCCCAACTCGGCTTGGGCCACAGCTGCACACGCAAGTGGCGATCGTTACGAACTGCTCCGTCGAACGTTGCTTTCGAGAGGCTCGATACGGTGACAGCCGGACCGGGGAACACGCTGTGAACGCGGAGCCCGTAGGCTTCCGCGAGGTCTGGTTCGGTGACCGGAGGTAGAGAGATGGCGCAGGACATCGTCCCCATCGAGCTCGGGCTCCCGCAGGGCGACGTCGTCACACTGTGGGCACCGCGTTGGCGCGAGGACGGCGAGGAATGGGAGGCATTCCTCGGACACGAGGACGACCTCTATGCGTTCCCCGATGCCGCGCGCCTGGCGGCGTTCGTGCGCACCGCCGAGGAGCACGACCTCGACGACCACCCGGCCTGGCACGTGGTGCCTGCCTTGTCCGCGGTCGACCTGAGCCCGGACGAGGACCACCAGTACGACCTGGTCGGCGTGCCCGAACTGGTCGCCGAGCCGATGGACACCTGGACCATCAACGAGCTGGCCGACATCGTCGAGATCGCCCGCTCGCTGGCCGACGTCTGCGAGCTGGACGCGGTGCACGACGTGCTCGACGCAGCCGACGGTTTCGCCATGCTCGACCAGGGCACCTTCGCGTTCTCCGGCAAGGACGGGCAGCGCCGCTGGACCGACCTGTGCCAGGTCGTCGTCGAGCGCTGGGACGAGTTGTTGGACGCCATCGACGCTGTCGTCACCACTCCGGACGTGCCGGCCGACGCCGTCGCCACGGCCGAGACCGAGCTCGCGGAGGCGTTGGAGGCCGACGCCGAGGAAGAGGCCGGCGCCGCCGAAGCGCCCGAGGTCGACGACATCGAAGAGGTCAAGGTCGGCTTCTGGGGCGAGGTCGGCATCGACCCGATCCGGATCATCACCGGCACCGGCGAGCTCTACTCGCTGCGCTGCTACCTCGACGACAACCCGATCTTCCTCGGCACCGGCGGCAAGATCGACGTGTTCCCCTCGCCGCGCGCGTTGGCCCGGTTCCTGGCCGACGATGCCGCCGTCGAGGACACCGACCTGGCCCGGGTCGCGACCTGGTCGCAGGTCCAGGAGAAGGCCACCGCGGGCGAGCTGCGGATCGAGGTCGACCCCGAGAACACCTACGTGCTGACCGGCCTGGACGCCGACCTCGGCGCTGGACCATCCGAAGTGGACCCGACCCAGCTGGACCTCGCCGAGGAACTGCTGATGGACGCGGCGATGTGGGCCGGCGACGACAGCGTCGAGCAGGCGTTGCAGCCTTCGGAACGGCTTGGCTGGCTGGTCTCCTTCGTGCTGCGCCCGAGCCCGAACCGGCTGCCGCCGAGCGCCCCGTTCGACTCCGAGGTCGCGACCTGGCGCAAGCTGGTCGAGGCCTTGGAAGAGCGGTTCCGCACGCACTGAGCCGCACCGGATTCGATGTGCCGAGTGGCGATTTCGCGCGAAATCGCCACTCTTCCGGCCACGGCGTCGGTCCGGCGAGGTCTCACGCCGCCTCGCGAGCAGCACCCCCGGAGCCGCAAGCCGGCGGCGGGTGGGTTCGCCCACGCACACCTGAATAGGCCTCTCGTAAGCCTTTCCGCGCTCGGTAGGCCAGCGCGGCGGCGCTGTTGCGGCTGATTCCGAGCTTTCTGCTGACGTCCGCCGTCGTCAAGCGCTCGACCTCCATGCACCACCGGACGCGCCGCCAACGGTGCGGCAGCCAAGCGAACGCCTTCCCCACCAGCTCGCGCTCCAGCTCCAGCACCGCGGGATCGACGAACTGCGCGTGGTTCTCGGGCCCGCAGAAACCGTCGAGCTCGGCGGCCAGTTGAACCCGGCGGCCCCGGTTGTTCAACGCCATCGACAGGTTCCACACCGTGGTGAGCAGGTAGGCGCGGAACGCGCAGTGCGGGCCGCCACCGCGGCGCAGGACGTCCAGGACCTTCGCGAACGCTTCCGCAACCAGGTCTTCGGCGGCGGCAGGGGTTCCGACGACTTGCTTGGCCATTGCGTGCGCCGCCGTGCGGTGCCGCGCGTACCGCTCGCCGACGCGGGTTCCCCGCGTCGTGCCACCTGTCCCTCCTAAGCTGTGCATCGCCGCCGCGCTCGCGCGGATCGTGAGTCGCATTCAGGCTTGGCGGTATCCACGGCCGCCACGCGCGCACCCTGCTCGGCGGCGCGCGTCATTCCAGCAACGCTGCATAGCCCGGCTTGATCAGATCTTCGATGATCTCCAGCCGCTCGTCGAAGCCGATGAACGCCGACTTCATCGCGTTCACCGCGAACCACTGCATGTCCGCCCACCCGTAGCCGAACGCCTCGTGCACAGCGGCGAACTCGCTGGACATCGAGCAGTGGCTCATCAGCCGGTTGTCCGTGTTCACGGTGACCCGGAAGCGCAGCTTCGCCAGCAGACCGATCGGGTGCTCGGCGATCGACTTGGCGGCCCCGGTCTGCAGGTTCGACGACGGGCACATCTCCAGCGGGATCCGCCGGTCCCGGATGTAGGACGCCAGCCGGCCCAGGTGCACCGAGCCATCCTCGTCGACCTTGATGTCGTCGACAATGCGCACGCCGTGCCCGAGGCGTTCCGCGCCGCAGTGCTGGATCGCCTCCCAGATCGATGGCAGGCCGAACCCCTCACCAGCGTGAATGGTGAAATGCGCGTTCTGCGCTCGGAGATATTCGAAGGCATCCAGGTTCCGGGTGGGCGGAAATCCCGCTTCCGGACCCGCGATGTCGAAACCGACCACCTCGGAGTCGCGATACCGAACCGCGAGGTTCGCGATTTCCGCCGACCGCGCATTCTGCCGCATCGCGCACAACAAGGTACCGATTCGGATACGTTTTCCTTCGGCGGCGGCGCGGCGTTCGCCATCCCGGAAACCGCCCTGAACCGCCTCCACGATCCGGTCGAGCGTCAGCCCCTGTTCTTGGAACAGTTCCGGTGCGTAACGGATCTCCGCGTACACCACTCCGTCCGCGGCCAGATCCTCGACGCACTCGGCGGCGACCCGGGCCAGCGCCTCCTCCGTCTGCATCACTGCGACGGTGTGCGAGAAGGTCTCCAGATAGCGTTCCAGCGACCCCGAATCAGCCGCCGCAGCGAACCATCTTCCCAACTCATCGGCGTCTTCGTGGGGCAGGCTGGCGTATCCCGCCGCTCGCGCGAGATCGATGACGGTCTGCGGCCGCAGGCCGCCGTCGAGGTGGTCATGCAGCAGCACCTTCGGCACCAACCGGATCGTGTCCAGGTTCACCGGAGTCGACATGCAGCCACGTTACAGTGCGCCGAACAGAAGTTCACGCACAGCTACCAATGGACAGGTGGAAGCAACCCCGGGTACCCCCGGCTTTCCGGCCACGTTCAACCAGACGGCCGTCCCTCAAAACTCACCCAGATGGACGCAATCGCAACTCTTACGTCATTCAGCGCAATACTGTTGGGCTTTTTGGCCTAACAAAACAAGACCGATCGGAGTCGAGAACGTCTTCACAATCACACAATGTATCGGGGGGTGCCTGGGAACGCGGGAACCGACTAGCTAGGCTCCTGGAGTCCTCACCCCCCTCGACGAAGGACGCCCCTAGCCGTGACCGAGAACATGTCGTTCGACCGCATGCGCAACATGCTCACGCGTGCGGCTGAGATCCGCGAGAGCGAACAGCAGCAGATTTTCGACGCCCTGGACGAAATCCACGCCCGGCTGTCGCCGCTGGAATCCCTGGGCTCCGTGCGGAAACGCCTGTCCGAGCTGCCCGACCGCACCGAGGTCAGCGTTCTCGCCGAACGACTCGACGAGGCACTGGCCAAGCTGGAAGGGCACGACGGCGCGCTCGTCGACCTGAAGACCGCAGTCGACGGCCTGGTGGACAAGCTCGCCAAGCCGTTCGCGCAGCTGGATGGGCGACTGGACGGCGTGGCGGGCCGGATGGACGGCGTCTCCGGCCGCATGGACGGCCTGGAGGACAAGCTCGGCCACATCCACAAGCGCCTGGACGAGCTCGGACTACACCTCGACAAGCAGGACGGCCGGCTGGAGGCACTGCCGTCGGCGGTGCACGGTCCGGTGCGCGAGCGCATCGACTCGTTGGAGACCAGCCTGCGCGGCCGCTTCGCCGAGATCGACGAAGGCGTGCACGAGCACCTCGACGGCACCCGCGAGGCGCTGCAGCGCGCGGTCACCGACTCCACCGCCAACGCCCAGAACACGCTCGCCGAAGCGGTCTCCGACTCCCGCGACCAGCTGGACGCCAAGCTCGACCACCTAGCCGCGCGTCCCGCCGTGGACCCGACCGACCGGCTGGACAAGCTGGCCGAGCGGCTGGAGCTGCTCACCAACCGGCTGGACCAGGTCTCCGGTCGCCTCATCCAGGTCGAGGACAACGTCAACACCCGGATCGACAGCGTCGAGCAGGGCTTCACCAGCCGCCTGGACAACGTTGAAGAGGGCGTCAAGAACGGCCTCGGCGAGCTCGGAGGCACGCTGTCGAAGAACCTGTCGCAGCTGTCCGGCACGCTGTCCTCGCGGCCCGACGGCGACGAGCTGGGCGTCCTGGTCCGTGAGGCCAACGAGGAGAGCGAGCGGCGGCACGCCGGTCAGCTCGACGAGGCGATGGCGACGTTCGCGGAGCTGATTCTCGGCGGCGGCGCGCCGTCCGCCCCGCCGCCGCCCACCACCCTGCCCCGGCAGCAGCGCCGAGGCCGGTCCAAGAGCGCGAAGCGCGACACCGACAAGGCCCTCACCGCAGACGGCGAAGACGACTTCACAGCCGAAAGCGCCTGAGATGCCCGCGCGACCGGGCCGCCCGATCAGGGTGGCTCGGTCGATGTGTGGCCTGCGGCCACCCGATCCAGGATCAGCGGCGTCGACACCTCGTCGGCTCCGCTGATCTCGTATGCGCCCGCCAACGCATCTCGGGCCCCGGCAATGGTTTCCGGTCGGTCGGTGTGCAGTTCCAGCAGCGGCTGGCCCGCCGTCACCCGATCACCCGGCTTCGCCAGGCACAGCACGCCTGCGGCGTGCTGAACGTCGTCCTCCTTGCGGGCCCGCCCCGCCCCGAGGCGCCAGGCCGCAACCCCGACCGCGTACGCGTCGAGCTTCGCCAGCGTCCCGGTCTCCGGCGCAGTCACGACCTCGACGTGCCCCGCGCGCGGCAACGCCGCGTCGGGGTCGCCGCCCTGGGCCTTGATCATCCGGCACCACGAGTCGTACGCCCGCCCGTCGGCCAACGCCTCGGCCGGGTCTACATCGGACAATCCCGCGTGGTCGAGCATTTCGCGGGCCAGGGCCAGCGTCAGCTCCACCACGTCCGCCGGCCCACCGCCGCGCAGCACCTCCACGGCCTCGGCCACTTCCAGCGCATTGCCTACCGCGCGGCCCAGCGGAACCGACATTTCGGTGATCAGCGCGCTCGTGCGCAGACCGTTGGCCGTGCCGATGTGTACCAGCGCCGCAGCCAGCTCCCGCGCCTGATCCAGGTTCTTCATGAACGCACCCGAACCGCACTTGACGTCCAGCACCAGCGACTGCACGCCCTCGGCGATCTTCTTGCTCATGATCGAGCTGGCGATCAGCGGAACCGACTCGACCGTGCCCGTCACATCGCGCAGCGCGTAGAGCTTGCGATCGGCCGGAGCCAGCCGTTCCGTCGCCGCGCACACCACCGCACCCTCGTCGTCGAGGCGGCCCCGGATCTCGTCGGCCGACAGCCGGGCCCGCCAACCCGGTATCGACTCCAGCTTGTCCAGGGTGCCGCCGGTATGACCGAGCCCGCGCCCGGAAAGCTGCGGCACCGCCGCGCCGCAGGCGGCGACCAGCGGAGTCAGCGGCAACGTGATCTTGTCGCCGACGCCGCCGGTGGAGTGCTTGTCCACAGTGGGCCTTCGAACCCCGTCCAGCACCAACGTCTCGCCGGAGGCGACCATCGCCGCCGTCCAGCGCGCAGTCTCCGCCGGCGTCATGCCGCGCAGCAGCACCGCCATCGCCAACGCCGCCATCTGCTCGTCGGCGACCTCGCCCCGGGTGTACGCGTCGATCACCCAGTCGATCTGCTCGTCGCTGAGCCGCTGCCCGTCGCGCTTCGCGCGGATCACGTCAATCGCGGAATGCACCTTCGCCACCTCCACAGCCCGCAGGAACCCTCCGCTTATATAGAGGAACGAGCCCCATCAACAGATACACCCCAAACGAGTGACCTTCACGAAAATTGGTGCGCACGACCAAGATCTCGCGACTTACCCGTGCGCAATGTGGGCTTCGACATCCAGTCGGAGCACATTCCCGAAACGCTAGGCTCGCCGGGTGATCCTCCCCGAGGCAGGCAACCAAGCCTTCGCCGACGAGTCATTTCGGGAAGCCGAAGTTGGCGGGTACTACATCCTCGCCGCGGTGGTTTTCGAGACTGGTAGCCACGATCCGGCGAGATCTGCGATGCACGAACTACGTGGTGGCCGCGACACATACAAGCTGCACTGGAACGAGATGACTTCGCAAGAAAAGCACAACGCGGCAAAGACCGTGGCCGAGCTCGAAGGATTTCACGTCGTCGTGGTCGGAACCCCCGTCCCAAGTCGACGACAAGAACGCGCCCGTGCCCTATGCCTCACCAAGCTGATTTATGAGCTGCACAGCTACGGAGTCAATCGCCTGTTGATGGAGGGCCGATCGCGGGCGCTCAATGACCGAGACGTTGCAACCGTGCGAGGGGCCCGCTACGAACTCCCCAAGGGAGCTGTCTTCCAAATCGAACACCTGCCTGGAAGTCGCGAGGCCCTACTCTGGGCGGCGGACATCGTGGCCGGTGCAGTCCGGTTCAGCAGGGAAGGATCGGACAGCTGCCGTGAGCTCCTGGACGCCCGTCTCTACCAGATCGACTTGGCGATCGATTGCTAACTGCCTCCGGACATGCGTAAGGTCAGGGTCCCGGTCTGCCCCGGGAAGCACCTGACCTTGCGACTCGCCCAACACCCACGATGCCGAGCTCTCATGCAGATGATACACAGCTTGCGCAACGGCCGCCTAAAGCTCGAAAGCGTCGGGGAGGACTTCTGTCATCGGGCGGATTCCTCTGGGGGTGTCGACCAGGCAGTCCGAACCGCCGAGTTCCTGCAGGACCTGCCGGCAGCGACCACAGGGCATCAGCAGCTCGCCGGTGCCGCTGCGGCAGGCCACCGCGACGAACCGGCCGCCGCCGGTCAGCCGCAGCTGACCGGCCATCATGCACTCCGCGCACAGCGTGACGCCGTAGGAGCCGTTCTCCACGTTGCAGCCGGTCACCACGCGCCCGTCGTCACACAGCGCCGCCGCGCCGACCGGAAGCCCCGAGTACGGGCAGTACGCAAGCGCCGCGGCCTCCACCGCCGCGGCGCGCAGCGCCTCCCAGTCCACTTCCGCCACTAGACCCCTCCCCTCCGGTACTGCAGGCCGTTGGCCGCGGGCGGCCGCAACCGCTGCGACGCCACGCCCAGCACCACCAGCGTCACCAGGTGCGGGGTGTAGGCGGTGAGTTCCTCGGGCAGCGAGTCGGTGTACCAGTACACCGCGTACATCACTGCGGCGGCGACCAGCGAAATGCCGGCTGCGAACCAACTGCGCCGCCCCACCTGCACGGCCGTGACCACCACCAGCAGCAGCGTCGCACCGTAGAACAGCGCGTGCACGCTGGTCTCGCCGCTGCGCAGCTGCAGGCCGTCGGAGTAGCCGAACAGCGCCGCGCCGCCGAGCAGCCCGCCCGGCCGCCAGTTGCCGAAGATCATCGCCGCCAGGCCGATATAGCCCCGGTTGTTGGTCTGGCCCTCGAGGTAGCCCGCCTGCCCCGGGTTGAGGATCAGCGCTGCGCCGCCAAGCCCGGCCAGCGCACCGGAGATGATCACCGCGACGTACTTGTAGCGGTAGACGTTCACACCCAGCGACTCCGCCGCGACCGGGTTCTCGCCGCAGGACCGCAGCCGCAGTCCGAACGGCGAGCGCCACAGCACCAGATAGCTCACCGGAACCAGCAGGTAGGCCAGCATGGTCAGCGGCGAGACTCCGGAGACCAGGCCGCCGAGGATGCCCGCCGCGTCGGAGATGCCGACCCGCTGCAGGTCCTCCAGCTGCCGCAGCCAGCCCGTCACCGGCTGCATCGAGTAGGTGTCGAACTTCGGCACCGGCGGCGACTCCCGCGGGTTCCGCGAGATCGGCTCGAACAGCAGCGTCGACAGGTACTTCGCGGTGCCCGCGCCGAGCAGGTTGATCGCCACGCCGGACACGATGTGGTTCACCCCGAAGGTCACCGTCGCCACCGCGTGCACCAGGCCGCCGAGGGCGCCGAACACCGCCGCGGCGACGAGCCCGGCCAGCGGCCCCCACTGGTAGCCGGCCCAGGCACCGCCCCAGGTGCCCAGGATCATCATGCCTTCCAGGCCGATGTTGATAACCCCGGAGCGCTCCGCCCACAACCCGCCTAGGGCCGCCAGCAGGATCGGGATGCCCAGCCGCACCGCCGCCTGGACGGTGCCGGACGAGGTCAGCTGGGGTACGCCGGTCTGGTACGAGGTGATCGTCACCGCCAGGAAACCGACCGCCACCCACAGCAGGACGCGGGCCCAGCCGGGCATCCGGCGGCCGAGGCCGGTTTTCCCCTCCGCCGGTGCCGATTTCGTAACGACCGTGGTCATGCCCGCTCACCTCCGGTTCCGGCGGCGGCCGGGGTGGCCGCGGTTTCCAGCGCGCGCCCGACCCGCCGCTGCTCGGCGGCGAGTTCGCGGCGGCGCACCAACTCGTACGCGACGACGACCGACAGCACGATCGCGCCCTGCAGGATCGTCACGATCTCCTTGGGCACGCCGATGTTGTCCAGCGTTAGCGAACTCTTGTCCAGGAAGGACCACAGCAGCGCACCGAAGGCAACGCCGATCGGGTGGTTGCGGCCCAGCAAGGCGATGGCCAGCCCCGCGAAGCCGTAGCCAGTCGGAAAGTTAATCATGAAGGTGTGGTCCCGGCCGAGGATCTCCGGCAGCCCGGCCAGGCCCGCGATGGCACCGGAGAGCAGCATCGCGGACATGATCAGGCGCTTGGAGTTCACCCCGCCAGCCACGGCTGCGATCGGCGACAGGCCGGAGGCGCGCAGTTCGAAGCCGTAGCGGGTGCGGTCGATGAGCACCGCGTACCCGAAGCCGACCAGCACCGCCAGCAGCACCAGCCCGAACACCGTGCCCGCGCCACCCAGCGCAATCCCGGGCACCAGGCCACTGTCTGGGATGATCTCCGTGCCCTGGGTGTTACCGCGCATCTCGCCGAGCGTCCGCACCAGGAAGGCGATCACGCCGATGGACAGCGTGTTGAGCATGATCGTGGAGATCACCTCGGACACCCCGCGGTAGACCTTGAGCACCGCCGCGATTGCGCACCACAGCGCGCCGGTGACCGCGCCAACCACCACGACCAGCGCCGCGTGCAGCCCGAACGGCAGGCTCACCGCGCCGCCGACGATCGCCGCGACGCAGGCGGCCAGCCGGCACTGGCCCTCGATGCCGATGTTCAGCAGGTTCATCTGGAATCCGATCGCGGCCGCGATCGCCACCAGGTAGTACGCCCCCGCCGTGTTGACGATGTCCACGGAGGTCGTGCCGCGGCCGACCTGCGCGATCATCTCCGCCAGCGTCGACAGCGGGTCCGCGCCGGAGACCAGTAGCACCACGCTGCACAGCACCGCTGAGAAGACAATCGCCAACGCCGGCGGCAGCAGCCGCGCCCGCCAGATGTTCATACCGCCTCCCCTGCACCGGTCATCGCCGCGCCGAGTTCCTCCGGGGTCACCGAGCGCGGGTCGGCCGTCGCGACCAACTGCCCCCCAAACATCACCCGGATGGTGTCGGAAAGGCCGATCAGCTCGTCGAGGTCGGCCGAGATCAGCAGGACCGCGAGGCCCGCCGAGCGGGCGGCGCGCAGATGGCCCCAGATCCCCGCCTGCGCGCCGACGTCCACGCCGCGCGTCGGGTGCGCGGCGATGAGCAGTGCCGGGTCGCCGGAGAGCTCCCGGCCGATCACGAGCTTCTGCTGGTTGCCGCCGGACAGCGCGGCCGCATGCACGTCGATGCCGGGGGTGCGGATGTCGAATTCGTCGATGATCCGCTGGGTGTCGGCCTTCGCGCCCGCCCGGTCCAGCCAGACCCCGCGGGCCGTCGGCCGGCGGGTCTGGTGGCCGAGGATCCTGTTGATCCACAACGATTCGTCCAGCAGCAGGCCCTGCCGGTGCCGGTCCTCCGGCACGTAGCCGATGCCCGCTTCCCGGCGCGCCAGCGTCGACAGCCCGGTCAGGTCGCGGTCGCCGAGCGAGACCCGGCCGGTGGTGACCGTCCGCATGCCCATGATCGCCTCGACGAGCTCGGTCTGGCCGTTGCCCTCGATACCGGCGATGCCGACGACCTCGCCGGCCCGCACGGTCAGGTCGATGTCTACGAGCAGCGTCCGGTCCTGTTCCGATGCGGACAGTCCGGTGACGACGAGCACGTCGTGATCGAGCACAGTGGACTCGCCGTGCTCGGGCGCCGGCAGTTCGCTGCCCACCATCATCTCGGCGAGCCGGCGGCTGGTGATCTCCGCGGCCGGGACGGTGCCGATCGTGGTGCCGCGCCGCAGGACCGTGATGGTGTCGGCGATGGCACGCACCTCCTCCAGCTTGTGCGAGATGAAGAGGAACGTGAAGCCCCGTTCACGCATGGTGCGCAGGGTGGCGAACAGCTCGTCCACCTCCTGCGGGACCAGCACCGCGGTCGGCTCGTCGAGGATGATGATGCGGGCGCCCCGGTACAGGACTTTGAGGATCTCCACCCGCTGCCGGTCGGCCACGCCCAGCCGCTCGACCAGCACGTCCGGGCGCATTTCGAACCCGGCCTGCTCGGCGAGCTCGAGCACCCGCCGGCGGGCCTTCGCGCCGATGCCGTGCTCGTCTTCGGCGCCGAGGACGATGTTCTCGAGCACGGTGAGGTTGTCGGCGAGCATGAAGTGCTGGTGCACCATGCCGATACCGGCGCGGATCGCCTCGGCTGGCGTGCGGAAGCGGACTTCCTCGCCGTGCACGCGGATCGTGCCGGAGTCCGGGGCCTGCATCCCGTAGAGGATCTTCATCAGGGTGGACTTGCCGGCCCCGTTCTCGCCGCACAACGCGTGCACCTCGCCGGTTCGCGCCGAGAGGTTCACGTCGGAGTTGGCGACCACGCCGGGGAAGGTCTTGGTGATGCCGGTCAGCTCGACGGCCGGGGACCCGGTTTCGCCGGGTCGGCCGCCGGAATCCGGCTCAGTGGAGGGGTTCATGGGGCTCCGTGGGACGTCGACACCGGCAGCGAACCAGTTGGACGCTCAACAATGGACGGTTTCGGTACCACCGTGACGATCTTGGCGCGAACCCGCCAATCGGTCGAGTTGAGCGGGAGGGGCATCTCCAGCCGATCGGCTCGGCCGGAGATGCCCCTCACCTGGCGGCTCACGGCTTGTCGGAAACCTTGATCTCGCCGCGTGCGATGGCCGCCTTGTAGGCGTCCACCGCGGGCACGAGGTCGGTGACCTTGCCGCCGGACGTGGAGTAGCCCACGCCATCGATGGACAGGTCGAACTTCTTCGGTATCGAGCCCAGGTCGTTGCGCGCGACCGCCGCGATGTAGTCGTACACCGCGAGGTCCACCCGCTTGAGCATGGAGCTGACGATCACGTCCTTGTACTCCGCGACCGTCGGCTGGTTGTACTGGTCGGAGTCGACCCCGATTCCCAGCGCGTTCGCAGACTTCACCGAAGAGAACACGCCCTTACCGGAGGCCCCCGCCGCGTGGTAGAGCACGTCGGCGCCCGCCTCCAGCTGACCGGTCGCGACCTCGGACCCCTTGTTGGGGTCCTGGAAGCCGCTGAAGTCACCGGCCGGTGTCAGGTACTTTCGCTCGATCTTGATGTCCGGCGCGGCCGCCTTGGCGCCCGCCACGTACCCGGCCTCGAACTTCTGGATCAGCGGGGTGTTGACCCCGCCGACGAAGCCGATGTGGCAGTTCTTCGACTTGTGCGCAGCGATCACGCCGACCAGGAACGAGCCCTGCTCCTCTGCGAACAACAGCGACGTGACGTTCGGGATTGCCTGCACGTCCTCGTCGATGATCGCGAACTTGGTGCCCGGGAACTCCGAAGCGACGAGCTTGAGCGCGTCCGCGTAGGCGTAGCCGACCGCGATCACCGGGTTGTAGCCCTCGCTCGCCAGCTGCCGCAGCCGGGTCTGCTTGGCGTCCTCCGGCTCACCGGCCCCGGCGTCGAGCCCCTTGACGTCGGTGAAGCCCATCTGCGACTTCGCCCGGTCCAGCCCGGCGACCGAGGCGTCGTTGAACGAGGCATCGCCGCGGCCACCGATGTCGAAGGCCAGCCCCACCCGCATCGTGGGCGCCTGCGGCGCGGGCTGCTGCTCGGCCGGAGTGGTCGGTGCGGCCCCGGCTGGAGGCGCGCTCAGCTGGCACCCCTGGCCCTGGGCGTTGTTACTTCCCCCACCCCCGCTGTCCTTCGCACATCCCGCCAGCGCCAACGCGCCGGTGAGCAGCACTGCGATCACTACCGCGCCGTTGCGGCGCGGTCCTCCGGCACCCGAGCGCCTTCCCCATACCGGCGTTCGCCGCATGCCGTTTCCCCTTTCCTGTTGGTCCCGCCGCGACCCATTTGCCTGCGGTTCCGGCTTGCCGGAAACCCGCGGCTCGGACGAACTCCACACGAAGGTGCTGCCTCCTGGTGAATTGTTCTTCTAGGGCGCGACGCACGCCATTCGGTGACGTGGCTCTCGAAATTAAGTCTTGACGCCGCTGCTTGGGCGTTGCTCGCGTGTCACGAAAGGATTTCTACATCGATCAATCGAGGCGGGACTCTTGTCTGGTCGATCACAGAGAGCGCATGCGAGTAGGCCCGGGCGTTTAGTCGGGTCTAGCATCCCTTTCGTCAAGGCCCCAGTTCGTGGCCGGTGACGGGCGTGCACCCAATACCAATTGGGACCAACTGCAACTCGGGGCCGGTCGCCCCTTGTTCCCGAACGGGGCCGTCAGTCCACCAGCGAGGTTGGAGGCCTTCCACCATGGCCAGCACCACCGCCTCCGCGGCCGAGGCACCGCAGCGCGCCACCGCACCGCGCGCCAAGGGGCGCCTCTACCGCGGCGATCTGGGCATGTGGTCGTGGGTCGCCCACCGCATCACGGGCGTACTCACCTTCTTCTTCTTGTTCGTACACGTCCTGGACACCGCCCTGGTCCGGGTTTCGCCGAACGCCTACGACACGGTCATCGAAACCTACAAGCACCCGGTGATGATCCTCTTCGAGCTGGGGCTGCTGGCGGCTGTGCTGTTCCACGCCTTCAACGGCATCCGTGTCATGCTGGTCGACTTCTGGGCCAAGGGCACGAAGTACCAGAAGCCGATGCTGTGGACGGTAGTGGGGCTCTGGCTGGTGTTGATCATCCCGGCCGCGATCAGTCTGATCAGCCGCGCAGTCACGGAAGTATTCGGGGGTTGAGCAAAATGACCGTCACCGACGCACCGCTTTCCGTGGAGAAGCCGCGCACCTCCTCGCGCCCCGCCGCGCGCCGCAACAACTTCGAGCTCTACAGCTGGTTGTTCATGCGGCTCTCCGGTGTGGTGCTGCTGTTCCTGGTGCTCGGGCACCTGCTGATCATGCTTTTCCTGGACGGCGGCGTCCACAAGATCAACTTCGCGTTCGTCGCGGGCCGCTGGGCCTCCCCGTTCTGGCAGTTCTGGGACCTCACCATGCTGTGGCTGGCGGGTCTGCACGGCGGTAACGGACTCCGCACCGTCATCAACGACTACTCCCGAAAAGACGGCACACGCTTCTGGCTGAAGATGCTGCTGTACGTCTCGGTCTTGCTGACCGTGGGTCTGGGCACCTTCGTGATCTTCACCTTCGACCCGAACATCGGCTAGCGCCGCAGACGACCACAGCGTGGCGAGATCGACGCCCCACCCGCGGGTCCCGCCACAGCCCGAGGAGGCGACCATGCAATTCCACAAATACGACGTGGTCATCGTCGGCGCCGGTGGCGCCGGGATGCGCGCCGCGATCGAATCCGGGCAGCGCGCCCGGACTGCCGTGCTGACCAAGCTCTACCCCACCCGTTCGCACACCGGCGCCGCCCAGGGCGGCATGTGCGCGGCGTTGGCCAACGTCGAAGAGGACAACTGGGAGTGGCACACCTTCGACACCATCAAGGGCGGTGACTACCTGGTCGACCAGGACGCCGCCGAGATCATGGCGAAGGAAGCCATCGACGCGGTCCTGGACCTGGAGAAGATGGGGCTGCCGTTCAACCGGACCCCGGAAGGCAAGATCGACCAGCGCCGGTTCGGCGGTCACACCCGCGACCACGGCAAGGCCCCGGTCCGCCGCGCCTGCTACGCCGCGGACCGCACCGGCCACATGATCCTGCAGACGCTCTACCAGAACTGCGTCAAGCACGGCGTGGAGTTCTACAACGAGTTCTACGTCCTGGACATCATGCTCAGCGACGGCCCGGACGGCCAGCAGGTCTGCTCCGGTGCGATCGCCTACGAGCTGGCCACCGGCGAGATCCACGTCTTCCAGGCCAAGTCGGTCATCTTCGCCACCGGCGGCTTCGGCAAGGTCTTCAAGACCACCTCGAACGCGCACACCCTCACCGGTGATGGCATGGGCATCATCTACCGCAAGGGCCTGCCGCTGGAGGACATGGAGTTCTACCAGTTCCACCCGACCGGCCTGGCCGGGCTGGGCATCCTGATCACCGAGGGCGTCCGCGGCGAGGGCGGCATCCTGCGCAACGCAGACGGCGAGCGGTTCATGGAGCGCTACGCCCCGACAATCAAGGACCTGGCGCCACGCGACATCGTCGCCCGGTCAATGGCCCTGGAGGTGCTGGAAGGCCGCGGCGCGGGTCCGAACAAGGACTACGTGCTGCTCGACGTGACGCACCTCGGCGAGGACCTGCTGGAAGCGAAGCTCCCGGACATCATGGAGTTCTCCCGCACCTACCTGGGTGTGGAACCCACCAAGGAACCGGTGCCGGTCTACCCGACCGCGCACTACGCGATGGGCGGCATCCCGACCAACATCGTCGGCGAGGTGCTGCGGGACAACGACAACACCATCCCCGGCCTGTACGCGGCCGGCGAGTGCGCCTGCGTCTCGGTGCACGGCTCGAACCGGCTGGGCACCAACTCGCTGCTCGACATCAACGTGTTCGGCCGCCGGTCGGGCATCGCCGCCGCCGAGTACGCACTCAACCACGACCACGTGGAGCCGCCGGAGGACCCGACCAAGCTCGTGCAGGGCATGGTCGACCACCTGCGCACCGCGCACGGCGGCGAGCGGGTAGCCACGATTCGCACCGAGCTGCAGCAGACGATGGACGCCAACGCCTCGGTGTACCGCACCGAGGAGACCCTCAAGACGGCGCTGTCGGACGTGCAGGCGCTCAAGGAGCGCTACGGCCGGATCTCCGTGCACGACAAGGGCAAGCGGTACAACTCCGACCTGCTGGAGGCCATCGAGCTGGGCTTCCTGCTCGACCTGGCCGAGGCCCTGGTCAACGCCGCGCTGGCCCGCAAGGAGTCCCGCGGCGGCCACGCCCGCGAGGACTACACCGCCCGGGACGACGTCAACTTCATGCGGCACAGCATGCAGTACAAGGTGCTGCCCGACCAGGAGGACCCGAACGCGCCGCTCGGGTTGACCGGTTTCCAGGCCGACATCCGCCTGGACTACAAACCCGTCGTCGTCACCCGGTACCAGCCGATGGAGCGTAAGTACTGATGACCGCCGCTACCACGAACAACAACAAGGGCGACCTCACTGCGTCTGATCTTCCGGGTGACGCCCCGCCGATCCCGGACGGCGCCACGATGGTCACCGTCAAGATCCTGCGGTACAACCCGGAGGTCGACGAGGACCTGCACTGGGAGTCCTACCGGGTCCCGGCCCTGCCGTCAGACCGCGTGCTGAACCTGCTGCACTACATCAAGTGGTACGTCGACGGCACGCTGACCTTCCGCCGGTCGTGTGCGCACGGCGTGTGCGGCTCCGACGCGATGCGCATCAACGGGGTCAACCGGCTGGCCTGCAAGGTGCTGATGAAGGACCTGCTGGTCAAGGGCGGCGAGACCACGCTGACAATCGAGCCGATCAAGGGTCTGCCTGTCGAGAAGGACCTGCTGGTCGACATGGAGCCGTTCTTCGAGGCCTATCGGTCGGTCAAGCCGTACCTGATGACCACCGGAAACGCGCCGACCCGGGAGCGCATCCAGTCGGTCGCCGAGCGGGCCCGGTTCGACGACACAACCAAGTGCATCCTGTGCGCGGCGTGCACCACGTCGTGCCCGGTGTACTGGTCGGACGGCAACTACTTCGGCCCGGCGGCGATCGTCAACGCCCACCGGTTCATCTTCGACAGCCGTGACGAGGGCGCCGAGGAGCGGCTCGACATCCTCAACGACGTCGACGGCGTGTGGCGCTGCCGCACGACCTTCAACTGCACGGATGCCTGCCCGCGAGGGATCCAGGTCACGAAGGCGATCCAAGAGGTCAAGCGAGCCCTCATGTTCCGCCGCCGCTGACCCGGTGAACACCGACGGCGCCCGCCTCCGGCGGAGGTGGGCGCCGTTTTCGCTCCCGGGAGTGGGTCAGCGGCTGGCGGCCCGGTAGGCCCGCCAGCCGAGCACCCCGATGACCGTGCCCAGGACCAGGGAGACCACCGCGATCACCAGGTGGACGATCAGGTAGGACGTCGGCGAACCGCCCGCCCAGGAGCGGTCGCTGTTCCAGATGTTGCGCACGAAGTTCGGCCACAGCAGGTACGACCAGACGCCGAAGGCCAGCAGAAACAACGCAACGCGGCGGGAAATTGTCACGACCCCAGTATCCGCTGTAACCTACTTCACTCACCTGTCCGGGGGCGGTCTGCGTCTCGTCGCCCACGGCGATTGGCTAGCCTGCTGCGTGTGCCTCTGAGTGCCCGCGGTCAGCTCCGCACGAAATCCGCGCTAAGCGCGGCCATTTGCACTCTCGCCGCTTCGCTAGCGCTGGCAACCGCCGGCACTGCCGCGGCCCAACCGCCGGCAGCGTGCCCCAATGCCGTTCCGCCGCCTCCGGTGGACACCTCCGAGGTGCCCGCGCCGGGCTCGCCGGTCCCCGCGCCGGTGCCGGTCCCGGAGACGCCGGTCGGCGGGGACCGGATGGCGGAGTGCGGCGTGATCCTCGCGTCGGGCCTGCCGGAGCCGCCCCCCGAGGTCAGCGCCGAGAGCTGGGTGCTGGCGGACCTGGACAGCGGGGCCGTGCTGGCGGCGAAGGACCCGCACGCCAGGCACCGCCCGGCATCGACGATCAAGGTCCTCACCGCGCTAACCGCGATCCGCGAGCTGCGGGAGGACGACACGATCGTCGTCACCCAGGAGGACGCGAACCAGGAGGGCAGCCGGGTCGGGCTCAGCCCCGGCGTCACCTACACCGTGCAGCAGGTGCTGTCCGGGTTGATCATGCGGTCCGGCAACGACGCCGCGCACGCGCTCGCCATGAAGATGGGCGGGGTCGACGCCACGCTCGACAAGGTCAACGCACTGGCCCGCGAGCTCGGCGCGCTGGACACGCGGGTCGCGACGCCGTCCGGGCTGGACGGTCCGGGCATGAGCACCTCGGCCTACGACCTGGCGGCCATCTTCCGGGCGGCGATGCACGAGCCGGCGTTCGCCTCGATCGCCGGCGTCCACAACGCGCTACTGCCGGGCAAGCCGGGCGGCCCACCGCTGGAGGTCTGGTCCGACAACCAGGTGCTGCTCAACTACCCCGGCGGCATCGGCGGCAAGACCGGGTTCACCGACGATGCGCGGCACACATTCATCGGCGCCGCCGAGCGCGACGGACGCCGGCTGGTGGCGGTGCTGATGCGCGGCGAGAACCAACCGATCCGGCAGTCACAGCAGACCATGCACCTGCTGGACTACGGGTTCGGGCTCGACGCCGGCGCCCCGGTCGGCGAGCTGGTGACCACGTCACCCCGCCCGTCCCCGGTGGAGAACGCGGCGGCGGATTCGCCGGAGACCGGCCAGGCCCAGAGCTCGTCGATGTTCGGCACGGTCGGCTGGCCTTTGACGCTGATCGCAGTCGCTGCCGTCGCGGTAGCGGGTGTCCTGGCACTCCGACAGCGCCGCGCGCGCCTGGCCGCCGCCGCGCGCCGCAGGCACAACGGCGACCACCCCTGAAAGAACCCGCTACCGGCGGCCTCGGCTGTTAACGGTCCCGGTTCGTTATTTAATTGAAAGCGGCCCCGGTGACGACATCCGCCCTGGTGGTGGGGCCGGGTCGGCCGGGCTGACGCTGGCCCAGATCCGCGAGAGTGGCTTGGACTTCGACGTTCGCACCACCGCCGCCTGGGCCCGCGAGTACCTGGAGTCGGTCTACCGCCGGGCCAGCCTGTTCAACAGTCCACAATAGATCTCTAAGTGCCGCTTTTGGCCTTCATAGCAACCAAACCACTCACGGGCGCTGGTTCGCGTGCGAGGTCAGCCGGGCCGCCAGCGCTCGCACCGCGCCGCGTAGCACCGCCACTGTCGCTGGAGCCGCACCTTCCCGCGTCCCCATGGTGAAGCCGAGCATCTCCCGCAACGACTGGATGCGGTCGCGCAGTGCGGGCGTGAGGACGGGCTACACCTTGGCGAGCACGGACTCGGCCGCCGCCCCGGTCGGGCCGACGGTGAGCTCCAGCGGCGGCAGCTTGCCCCCGGGCATCAGCCGGTATCCGCCGTAGCGGCCGCGCTCGGCCACCACCGGAATGCCCAGCTCCGCGAGCTGGTGCGCCTCCCGCAGCTCCAGCATCCCAAACGCCCGGCTCGCGAGTTGTGACACGCGTCTCTCCGCAGAAGCATCCGGGCAATTTCTGTCTGGTATCGAGCCTAGTGTCCAGGCCATCGATCCGGCTGAGAAGGAGTCCTGAAATGGCGACGATTGTGCTGGTCCCCGGCTTTTGGCTCGGCGCATGGGCGTGGGAGGACGTGATGCGGGACCTGCGGGCAGCGGGCCACGACGTCCACCCGGTGACGCTTCCCGGCCTCGCCGACCGGGCCGCCGAAGCGTCGCCGGAGGTCGGCGTCGAGACGCACATAGCGGACCTGGTCCGGCTCATCGAGCAGAACGACCTGCGGGACGTTGTGCTGGTCGGGCACAGCGGCGCGAACGTGCCCGTCACCGGCGCGGCCGACCGCATCCCGGACCGGATCGCGCGCATCGTCTACGTCGACGCCGGGCCGATGCCGGGTGGCGTGTCCGTGCTGGACTCCAACCCGCCGGAAGTCCAGGAGGAGTGGCGCAAGAAAGTCGAGACCCAAGGCGACGGCTGGAGCCTCCCGCTCCCCGAGTTCGGCCCGGACGAGCTCGCCGGGCTGTCCGACGAGATGCTGGCCCGCATGCGCGCCATGAGCACGCCGCAGCCGTTCGCCACCGCGACGCAGTCCCTGCCGCGGCCGGAACGCATCCCGGACACGCCGATCTCGGTGATCGCGTCAACCTTCACACTGGAGCAGGTCCAGGCCCTCATCGACAGCGGCATCCCGCTGTTCGCGCCGATGGCCCGGGCTGAGGTGCACCACCTGCCGACCGGGCACTGGCCGATGTTCTCCCGCCCGGCCGATCTAGCGGCAATGCTCTCCGGCATCGCCGGATGACCAGCCGCAATTTCAATGATGGTTGCGGATAACTCCCGCGTTTTAGTTGGAAAACGGAGGTCCGATCTCCATTGAAATTGCGGCGGGACGCAGGGGTCAGCGCTTGCGGCGCCAGGCCCAGCCCGCGAGGGCGCCGAGTCCCACCAGGCCCGCCATGGCCCGCAGGCCCACCCGGTCCCGCACCTGGATCACCGGCCGGATGATCGCCGGACCCGGCGGCTGCGCAGGCGTGACCTCCATGTTCTCCCGGGCCGACGCCGTCCAAGCCGTGACGAACAGGATGAACCGCGAGGTCAGGTTCGCGAACACCAGCAGACCGAGGATCGGGCCGAACGCCACGCCCACCGGCGAACTGGTGACGCTGTTCAGGTAGACCACCCCGACCTGCTTGAGGACCTCGAACCCGATCGCGGCGAACAGCGCGCCCCACACCGCGCTGTGCAACGTGACCGGCTTGCGCGGCAGCCGCGCCAGCACCCACAGGAACACCAACCAGCTCGCCAACAACGACAGCAGTATCGACAGCGCCCGCAGCACGGACGCCGCGGCCGGGCTGTCCTCGATCCCGACCAGTTCGAACAGCCACCGCCCGACCCCTCCGCCGAGCGCGCTGATGCCCAGCGAGACGGCCACCGCCGCGCCGAGCCCGATCAGCGAACCCAGGTCGGCGGCCATCCGCCGTAGAATCGACTGCTTCGCGGGCTCCTGCGTCCACTGCGCGGTCAGCGCCTCCCGCAGGTTCGTCATCCAGCCGAGCCCCGAGTACAGCGCGGCGAGCAGGCCGATCACACCGACTGTCCCGGCCTGGCTGATCGCCTGCTGGACGACGCGGTTGAGCATGTCGCTGATAGCCGGGCTGGGCACCGCGGAGGTGATCGACGTCTGCAGCCGCCCCAGCAGGTCCGGGTTCCCGCTCAGCACGAAACCGGCCACGGCGAAGGCGATCATCAGCAGCGGCACCAGCGCGAGCACGCTGAAGTAGGTGATCGCGGCGGCGTAGTAGTCGCCGTATTGGCCCTGGTAGCGCTCGAAGGCCCGGATGAGCCGGTCCAACCACTCGTGGCGGCGGCGCAGCAGCGCCAATCGGCCCGGCTTCGCGTCCTGCTCCTGACCGGCCACGGTGCACCTCCCGCCGCAACGGCATCCCCCGAACGGTGGCAGGCTACCTGCAGTTGATCAGTTCAGCCCATCGGCGGAAGGAATCCCACGCGATCGAAGACGGTCCGCAACGTTTCGGCCGAGACCGCCCGCGCCCGCTCCGCGCCCCGGTGCAGGACCTTGTCCAGTTCGGCCGGGTCGTCTAGGTAGCTGCGGACCTTTTCCTGGAACGGCGTGACGAACTCGACCACGACCTCGCCCAGCTCCTTCTTCAGGTCGCCGTAGCCCTTACCCTCGTAGGCGGCCTCCAGGTCGGCGATGCTGCGGCCGGTCAGCGCCGAGTAGATCACCAGCAGGTTGCTGATGCCCGGCTTGTTCTCCACGTCGTAGCGGATCTCCCGCTCCAGGTCGGTGACCGCGGAGCGGAGCTTCTTGGCCGAGCGCTTCGGCGCCTCCAGCAGCTCGACGACCCCGGCGGGCACCGACTTGCTCATCTTCGACGTCGGGTCCTGCAGGTCGTAGATCTTGGCGGTTTCCTTGGGGATGTGCGCCGCGGGCACCGTGAAGGTGTTGCCGTAGCGGGAGTTGAACCGCTGCGCCAGGTTGCGGGTGAGCTCCAGGTGCTGGCGCTGGTCCTCGCCGACCGGGACCGCGTCGGCCTGGTAGAGCAGGATGTCCGCGGCCTGCAGCACCGGGTAGGTGAAAAGCCCGACGCTGACGTGGTCGACTTCCTGGCGAGCGGACTTGTCCTTGAACTGGGTCATCCGGCCGGCCTCGCCGAACCCGGTCAGGCATTCCAGGACCCAGCTGAGCTGGGCGTGCTCCGGGACGTGGCTCTGCACGAACAGCGTCGAGCGGTCGGGGTCGATTCCGATCGCGAGCAGTTGGGCGGCGGAGAGCCGAGTGCGCTGGCGCAGCAGTTCCGGGTCCTGCGCGACGGTGATGGCGTGCAGGTCGACGACGCAGTAGAAGGCGTCGTGGTCGTCCTGCATGGTGACCCATTCCCGCAGGGCGCCCAGGTAGTTGCCGAGGTGGAACGAGTCGGCGGTGGGCTGGATACCGGACAGCACGCGCGGCCGCGCCGCGGGCTGGTCGCTGGTCTGGGGGGCGGGGCTGTCGCTGCTCACGTGGTGATTCTCGCAAGTCCCGCCGGAGCTGTGGGATCGACCTCTGCGGTTGCCCCCGGTCAGGTCTTGCGCTGGTTCTCCGGCTGGATCTTTTTCTTCCGGAACATGCCCGCGACCATGCCGACCACTCCGAGCACGACCGCGGTAAGTCCGACCGGAGCGCTCAGCGATTCCATGGGGCTGGCCGCGAGGGCGGTCGAGTCGGCGGCAGCGGCACCGCCGACGGGCGCCAGGAGCACTGCGGCGAGCGCGGTACCAAGCACCGACACCCACGTGACCACGCGGGATATTCGGCTACGCACGGGCGTGCCTCCCTACGAAAGTTGACCCGTCCAGGTCATCTAATCGTCCGAGTCCGGTGGCGGAACGTACCGACCCGATTACCGGCGTGGTCGCTTTGCGTAAACCGGCCACGACGCAATGATCATATTTTCCAATCCTGAACGACTTTCGCCGGGTCTCCAGACCAATAAACGAGCAGGCCAGCGGCCGGGATCCCCCGAAACCGATCCCGACCGAAGCCAATTTGGTGATTCACATCACATCAAGTCGGGTTAGGCTGGGCTGATCCCCAGCTGCACCCGGCCAATTCGCTCGTAAGTGGTACTGCGCTGCCGGGCGGAACGACCCGCCCGAGCGGCCAGCTCGTGCAGCTCCTCGACGGTCCGCTCCGAGCCGTGCTCGGAGCCAGCCATCCGGCTGATGGTCTCCTCCATCAACGTCCCGCCAACATCGTTGGCGCCGCCGCCCAGCACCTCCGAGGTGCCCTCGTCACCGAGCTTCACCCACGAGCACTGGACGTTGTCGATCCGGCCGTGCAACAAGATGCGCGCCATCGCGTGCACCGCGCGGTTGTCCCGGCGGGTCGGGCCCGGGCGCGCGAGCCCGGCGAGGTAGATCGGCGCGTTGCGGTGCACGAACGGCAGCGGGACGAACTCGGTGAACCCGGCGCTGCCGTGCTCGGCCGCGGCGTCCTGCACACCGGCCAGGGTGCGGAAGTGGCCGAGCCAGTGCTCCGGGGTGTCGACGTGGCCGTACATCATGGTCGACGAGGACGGGATGCCGAGCCGGTGCGCGGTGCTGACGACCTCGATCCACTCGGCGGCGGGGAGCTTGCCCTTGGTCAGCACCCAGCGCACCTCGTCGTCGAGGATCTCCGCCGCGGTACCGGGAATGCTGCCCAGGCCGGCCTCCTTGAGCTCGGCCAGCCAGTCGGCGACGCTCGCCCCGGCCTTGGCCGCGGCGCTGACGATCTCCATCGGGCTGAACGCGTGGACGTGCATCTCGGGCACCCGCTGCTTGATCGCGCGCACGAGGTCGGCGTAGCCGGACACCGGCAGCCGCGGGTCGATGCCGCCCTGCATGCAGATCTCGGTGGCCCCGCTCCGCCACGCCTCGCCAGCGCGATCGGCGACCTCCTCCGGCGAGAGCCGGTAGGCGTCGGCGTCGCGCTCCCGCTGCGCGAAGGCGCAGAAGCGGCACCCCACGTAGCAGATGTTGGAGAAGTTGATGTTGCGGTTGACCACGTAGGTGATGTCGTCACCCACGACGTCCCGGCGCAGGTCGTCGGCGATCACGGCGAGCGCGTCCATCGCGGCTGCGTCGCAGGTCATCAAGGCCATGGCGGCGGCGGTGCGGCTCTCCTCGAGCAGCGCGGCCGGGTCGGTCTCGGCCAGGTGCAGCCCCTCCCGCACATCGGCGTCGAGCCGCTGCGGGACCGCGGCGGCGGGCAGCTGGCGGCGCAGCTCGTCCCAGTCGCCGTAGACCGTGTCGAAATCGCCGCGGCGATCCCCCGTGCGGCCCGTCGTGTCGATGCTGCGGTGCAGATCGGTGCGCCCGATGGACTCGAACCCGCCGTCCGGCTCCTGCCACTCGCGCCCGACCGGCGCGGCGTCGGCGGCGGCGAAACCG